>CALJUK010000460.1 GCA_937975745.1 uncultured Planctomycetaceae bacterium
ACCTCGTCGGCCTGATTCCCCTGCCGCAAAGATTCAACGGTGCGAATCTTCTGACCCACGCATTCGATCGCCAGCCGACTACCGGCGAGGACCGGTTTGCCGTCAATAATGACCGTGTCGCAGCCGGTTGACGTTGTATCGTCGGCCTCTTTGGCACCGGTCAGGTTCAGGTCGTCGCGGAGTACTTCCAGCAGCGTGACCCGCGGTTCGACCAGCACCGTGTGATCGTGACCGTTGACGTTCAATGTCACTTCGGTGGGGTCGGCCGAGACAATACGGGCAGCGACTCCCTTGGGAGCCGCTTCCGCCACCGTACCGCTGGTTGCCATTGCGGAGGCCGCCATGGCGGCTCCCGATCCGCGTAAGAATTCTCGGCGGGAGAACCCTGGCCCGTTCCGAGTCCCGTCTTCGCGTTCCTGCATGACAGTCGCTCTCCTTCCACAAGGTCGGTTGTGTCACATTGTTGCAGTCGAACCAGCTTTGCGATTGCATCGGGACGCTGTTGTCGACCGACAGTCGTCCGCGGACCATTCCCGTCTGCACGCGATCTGCCACGAGATGACCGCCAGCCACTCCCCGATACTTCGCTTTCGAAATTGCTTCCGAGCCCCGGAGACAGCACACGCGGCGGGCGGCAGCGATCGAAGACGTTCCGATCGAAGGCCGACGGCTGCGTTCGCGAGGTGCATCCGCGGACGCTCGTCATTGTAATGCTCGGCAGCCACATCACAATAAGTTTGTCGGGAATTCTGATCGAACCGGTTTTGTCGGTGAATCTTCCTGCCGAATTCTTTGCGATTGTCCGCATTGCATTACAACGGGACAGGTAATTGTGCGGTGGAATGCCGAAACACAAGATTTGACTGTGCTGATGCAGTCCGGACGCGTGTTACCATGCGACCATGAGTTCTACGAGTACCTCCACATACTGCCTGACGCATCAGCGCGTCGAAGACATCTGCAGCCCGCTCGGCCGTGTGTGTCGGGAGTGCGCCGGCGAAGTTCGACGCCGCAAACTGCGTCGCCCCCGGTACGCCTATTGGGAAAGTCAGCCGCCTGCTTTCTCTCTCTCCGGCACGCCGCAGTTCGTCTACACACTGCTGTGGGACGACTTCCGGATCCGTTCTCTGCATTCGGCTGGCCGCGACGTGAGTGAATCCCGTTCGCACATGAATGCGGGAACGCAGCGCGTCTGACCGGCCGAAGCTATTCGGTGGATGCGACGGCCCGTCCAACGAGCAGTTGTTCGTCGGTTCGGTCGGTGACGAACATATGCCCCGGTGCGTGCGTGATTGCCAGTGACAGGCCCGCCTGTTCGAGCACGACTTGCGGTGTGACACCACACGCCCAGAAGACCGGGAACTCGTTGGAATGGACGGGGACCGCGTCGCCGAAATCGGGCCGGCTGAGATCGGCGATACCGATCTGCTGCGGAAATCCGAGATGAACTGGAGAACCGTGCATCTGGGGGAAGTGGGACGTCAACTCGACGGCCCGAATCGCATCGGCTGGGGTGAGCGGCCGCATCGAGACGACCATCGTTCCCGAGAATCGACCGGCAGATTGGCAGGGGATGTTCGTCCGGAACATCGGGACATTACGGCCCTGTTCGAGGTGTCGAAGCGGAATCCCCGCTTCGACCAGGGTGTGCTCGAAGGTGAACGAACAGCCGAGTAGAAATGCGACAAAATCTTCCTGCCAAAGCTCGACGATCGACTCTCGTTCGTCCGCGAGTTTGCCGTCGCGGAAGATGCGATACCGAGGAAGGTCGGTTCGCAGGTCGGCACCGGCAGCCAATTGGACCGGTTCAAAACATCCAGGGCTTGTCACTTCCAGCAGCGGGCAAGGTTTGGGGTTCCGCTGACAGAACTCGCGAAACTCGGCGGCCGCGTCACTTGGCAGGATGACGAGATTGGCCTGTGCCGAGCCTGCCGCCAAGCCCGCTGTCGGAGCGGTCCATGCGCCAGACCGGCAAGCGGCGCGGACAGCCTTCCCGGTTGTCAGTTCAGAACCGATGACCATTGCCGATCTCACGCGGGCATTCCGCCGTCACACATCATTTGGCCGTTGCCGTCACAGTCGCTTTATTGATGGTGACGTCTTCCAAAGGCCGATCCGCGCCGTTGGTTTCCACATTGCCGATCGCCAGGATGGTTTTCAGGCTTTCGTCGTCAGCCGCCTTGCCGAAGACCGTGTAGGAATTGTCCAGGTGCGGGACGCGGCCCAGGCAGAGAACGAACTGCGAGCCGGCCGAGTTGGGATCGCTGGTGCGGGCCATCGAGAGGATGCCGGCTTCGTGCGGTGTGGAGTTGAACTCGGCCGGAATGGTGTAACCCGGGCCACCCGTGCCGGTCCCTTCCGGACAACCACCCTGGATGACGAAGTCGGGAATGACACGGTGGAAAATCACACCGTCGTAAAAGCCCGAGCGGGCCAGTCCAATCATACTGGCGCAGTGCTTGGGGGCGAGTTCGGGCATGAGCGCCAGGCGAATGGGGCCCATGGTGGTCTGCAACTCGATTTGATAGCTCTGAGTCTTGAAGTCGAGATCCTTTGTGGCGGCATCCACGTCTGCCTTCATGTTTTTCTTCGCCATGCCAGCTTCCCCCAGGGGTAATGTGTCGTTCGAAATGATGTTCGAGTCTGCCGCGTGAGCGTCAGACACCAAGACACTAGGAAGCTGGCCCGCAGGCTGCAACCCGACCGACGAGATTCGCCGCCAAGTCGTGCCGTCAGCGCACACGACTCGCGGACGTACGCAGTGGGACGGCTGGCAAACCGTGGCTGATCTATTTGCGGCTACTGAGTTTGGACAGGAGACGCAGGATCTCGATGTACAGCCAAACCAGCGTTACCATCAGACCGAATGCCCCATACCATTCCATAAACTTCGGCGCGCCCCGTTCGACGCCGTCTTCAATGAAGTCGAAGTCCAGGACCAAATTGAGTGCAGCAATGACAACGACAAACAGGCTGAAGCCGATACCGATCAGGCCGTTCCCGTGAATGAAGGGGATATTGACACCAAACATTCCCAGGACAATCGTCAGCAGGTAAACCATTGCAATCCCGCCTGTCGCGGCGAAGACTCCCAGTTTGAAGTTCTCCGTCGCCCGGATCAGGCCGCTGCGATACGCCACCAGCAGGGCAAACAACGTTCCAAACGTCAGGCAGACCGCCTGGAGCACGATCCCCGGGTAAAACATTTCGTTGTACATGGCTGAAATGCCACCCAGGAACAGCCCTTCAGCCAAGGCATACAATGGAGCTGTCACCGGAGACCATGTCGGTTTGAAGCTGGTTGCCAAGGCGAAGATCAAGCCGGCAATCACACCGCCCCACATCCAGATCGGGAGGTTCGGATCGTGTTGGGCAAACCGGTCCCACGTAAACACGGCGGATGCCGCCGCAATGACCAGCAGAATACCGGTCTTGGTGGCTGTCCCTTCCAACGTCATGGCCTGCGAGGCTTCGTAGGTCTGGAACTGGCTGAATGTTGAAGATGTCAGAGTCGGATTTCCGCTCCGCATGTGTCGATTCCTTGAAGGTGAAATGTGCACCGTGTTGCAGCAGCTGATCGCTGTTCCTGGTCGCCGGACTGAGGCGATGACTCGACTGCAACGTGTGGCGGCGAAAACTGTGTCTGAGCTGTCGCTTGCGATGATCATAGAGAACGCCGACCGAAGCTGTAGTGTAAGTCTGAATCGGTCTTGCTGGCAAGCGGAACGTTGCGGATTTCGGCGGCGGACTCAGATCGTTTGGATCGGCATGACAACGACGTTTGACACCCCTCGATGACGTCAAGATCCGACCGGTGGACGCTCTGACCGGATGCCGCTAGTGTGTCTGGCATTGACTGCGCGAGAATGGTCACCGGAACGCTGCGCGACAACCGTCACCTGAAGGGAAAGTTTAACAGTGGACAGCGGCTGGGAATTCTGGATCGATGTCGGGGGGACGTTCACCGACTGCCTGGCGAGGGATGCCGACGGACACTTGCAGACCTGCAAAGTCCTCAGCTCGGGAATCGAGAAAGGACGCTGCGAACAAGCCGACGCCGACGGCCGGCTGATCGATTCCAGTCGCATCGGTGACCCGCCCGAGTTCTGGGCGGGCTACCAACTGCGGTTGATCGATCGGGACGGACAGCCCTGGTTGGAATCTCGTGTGAAGTCTTTTGATGCAGCGGTCGGTGCCTTCGAATTGGAAGCGTCACCTGGCAAATCGCCCGCCGGCAGCCAGTACGAATTGGATGGTGGAGAAGAGGCCCCGCTGTTGGCCATCCGCCGTATCCTGCGTCTTCCATTGTCTCAGCCATTTCCTCGACTGACCGTGAAGCTCGGGACAACTCGCGGCACCAACGCCCTGCTGACACGGACGGGAGCCCGCACACTCCTGTTATGCACGCGCGGGACGGCCGACGTGTTGCTGATCGGAAACCAGGATCGGCCGCGGTTGTTCGACCTGGCGATTACCAAGCCGATTCCAATCTTCGAACAGGTCATCGAAGTCGATGAACGCCTGGATGCCCGGGGGAACGTTGTCCAGCCCTTGGACGAAGGCGATCTCTGCACACAGCTGGCAGCAGCCCGGTCAGACGGGATCGAGTCGGTCGCGATTTGCCTGCTGCATTCGTTCGCCAATCCGGCACATGAAGAACGTCTGGAAGAACTGGTTCGTGCCGCTGGCTTTGCCGAGGTCAGCCGCAGCAGCGAAGTTGCCCCGCTGATCAAACTGGTCTCGCGTGGTGATACGACCGTGATGAATGCCTATTTGAATCCGATTCTTCGCCAATACGTCGGTTGCCTGCGGAAGGCTTTGGCGGACAGCCGGTTAATGATCATGACGTCGGCAGGTGGACTTGTGGACGCCGACCGGTTCATTGGCAAGGACAGCATTCTGTCGGGACCGGCGGGGGGCGTGATTGGCTTTGCCCGAGTTGCCCGGCAGGCCGGTTTCGGGCGGGCGATCGGTTTCGATATGGGCGGGACAAGCACCGACGTGGCCCGGTACGCGGGCCGGTACGACATGGAATACGAGACGAAGAAGGCTGGTGTCCGCATCGTCTCGCCCATGCTGGCGATTGAAACAGTGGCTGCCGGCGGGGGAAGCGTTTGCAAGTTTGATGGCGTGCAATTGTCGGTCGGTCCGGACTCCGCCGGTGCCAATCCGGGACCCGCCTGCTATGGGCGGGGCGGTCCGTTGACTGTGACCGACGTGAACTTGCACCTGGGCCGGATCATTCCCGAGCAATTCCCCTTTCCTCTGGACACGGCCGCTGTCACCCGGCAGCTGGAAGAACTGTGCGATCAGATTGCCGACAGTCCTTTGGGAAGGCGTTACAGCACGCACGAATTGGCCGAGGGATTCCGGCAAATTGCTAATGTCCGGATGGCCCGCGCCATTCGCGACATCTCGATGGCCCGCGGCTTCGATCCGGCCGATGACGTCCTGGTGTCGTTTGGTGGTGCCGGTGCCCAGCATGCCTGTAGCATCGCTCGTTCTCTCGGGATGCGAGATATCCTGATACATCCTTATTCCGGAATTCTCAGCGCTTACGGTATCGGCATGGCGGATGTCCGCCGCTATGGCGAACGGAGCGTGCTGGCCATTTATACCCACGAGTTGCAGGCCCGGTTAGAAACTCTTTTTGTCGAGTTGGAACAGTCCGTCCGCGAGCAGGTCCTGGCCGAGGGTGTCGCCCCGGAACGCATTCAGCCGGTCGTGCGTGCTCTTGAAATGCGCTACCGAGGGGCCGATGCGACTTTGCTGGTCACGCTCACGGATGAGGACGATGCCGTCTCGGCATTTATCCGGACGCACGAGCAGACGTACGGTTACGTGCACGCCGGGCGGGATGTCGAAGTCACGACGGCTCGCGTGGAAGTTGTCGGTGTGATGCCCGAGCCCGAGGAAGCTGTCCGCACGGTCACACCGCGCCGACCAGAGCCGTCGTCCCACGTGACGACATGGTTCTGCAACCAGCCGGAACAGACAGGTCTCTATCTGCGGGTCGACCTGCAACCGGGGGACACCATCTCCGGGCCGGCGATTCTCTGCGAGCCGACTTCGACCATCGTGATCGAT
>CALJUK010000461.1 GCA_937975745.1 uncultured Planctomycetaceae bacterium
CTCGAGAAGTGGGTCGATTTCAGCATGGAACTTTCGGTCGTCGCCGTCCGGGGAGGAGCCGGATCGACCGCGTTTTACGATCCAGTCGAAAATCAGCATCGCCATCACATTCTCGACGTCTCCCTCTCCCCCGCCCGCATCTCACCGAAAGTCACGGCCGAGGCAATCGAGATCGCCCGAGAGATTGTCACTCGGCTGGAACTGGTCGGCGTGTTGTGCATCGAAATGTTTCTCGGCAGCGACGAAACACTGGTGGTGAATGAGTTGGCACCCCGTCCTCACAACTCAGGACACCTGACAATCGACGCCCATGTATCATGCCAGTTCGAACAGCAGGTTCGTTCCATTTGTGGTCTTCCGTTGGGATCGACGCGGGCCTTCCGACCGGCAGCCATGGCCAATCTGCTCGGCGACGTCTGGGCCGAAGGCGAGCCCAACTGGGCAGCGGCGTGTGCGTTCCCGGAAGTCAAACTCCATCTCTATGGAAAGTCCGATCCGCGACCTCGCCGAAAGATGGGCCATCTGACCGCAACTGCCGACAGCTGCGAGGCCGCCGCCGAGTTGGTCACTCAGGCTCGCGATCTGCTATATCTGCGAGACTCCTGAACCGATACAGGACAAGTCCAGCTGACTTCCAGCAGGTCAGGCATCGGACTCCGAGACCAGGTGGGTTGTCGAAGTCGGCCTGTTTTTGCAGCCGTCCAACGGGTTATAGTAGTCGGGATTCCCAGGAACCGACGTCCTCAACCTTGACGTCTCTGGAATGGGCTCACCCGGAGTCAACACAATGATCGACGCTCGACTTCTGTCATCCCTGTCGTCCCGGATATCTCGCCGCAGCCTGTTGCAGATTGGTTCGCTCGGGCTGGGCGGCCTGAATCTTGCACAACTGATGCACTTGCGTGCCATGGGAGCCGTCCGACCGGAGACACGGCAGAAGTCTGTCATCATGGTTTACCTGCCTGGTGGTGCCAGTCACATTGACATGTATGACCTCAAACCCGAGGCACCACTCGAATACCGGGGCGAGTTTCAACCTATCGCCACCAATGTCCCCGGCCTGGATGTGTGCGAGCTGATGCCCCCACAGGCCCAGGTCGCGCACAAGTTTTCGATCCTGCGGGGGCTCAAGACTCGCGGCAACCACGACCCAACAGAGTTGTTGTCGGGCGTTCCGGCCGCCGCCTCGGGGCAGATCGGGTCGAGAGCCCGGCCAGCCATCGGATGCGTGGTCAGCCGGCTTCGCGGAGTCGACGGACCCATCCCACCCTATGTCAGTGTTTCGAACCATAAACTTCTTGGTTCTTACGACGATCCCGAGAACCCGGCGTATCTTGGACCGGCTCATCGGCCGATCAGTCTCGACGGTCAGGTCATGGAGGATCTCAAACTTCCCGAAACTGTCGCAGAATCGCGGCTGGCCCAGCGAAAGCAGTTGCTGACGGCCTTGGATCAGTTGAATCGCAGCCGGAAGACTTCCGGGCAAACGTTCGGCGGGCTTGCGGACGAGATGCACACCTACTCTGATCGCGCTCTCGAAATGATCACATCAACGAGAATCAGCGAGGCGCTCGATCTGAAACGCGAGCCGGAATCGATCCGCCGGATCTACGGCGAGGGGACCGACCGGCACGCCGAGTGGCCCGCTTGTCGGCCGGCGCGACGACTAGTCGAAGCCGGTGTCTCGCTGGTCTCGGTCGCCGCCCGATTCCGAGTCAGCGGGGAGAGTCAGCTGAACGATCCGGGCGGTTGGGATACACACGCCACCAACTTCGCATTCATGCGCTGGAAGCTGCCGAACTACGACCAGGCGGTTGCTGCGTTGATTACCGATCTGCACGAGCGGGGCATGGCAGAGGACACGGCTGTGGTCATCTGGAGCGAGTGCGGACGCCGACCACGGATCGGCGATGTGACACCCGATGGACGCGGACACTGGCCCGAGGCCAGCTGCGCCCTCATTGCTGGCGGTGGACTGCGGATGGGACAAGTTGTCGGCGAGACGGATCGCTACGGCGAACGAGCCCGCTTCCGACCGTACGGCACGCCCGATGTTCTGGCAACAATTTACCACGTGCTGGGCATCGACCTGCGGACAACAATCGAAGATGACAACGGCCGCCCGCAGTTCCTGCTCGATCAGGGCGAACCGCTGCGAGAACTCGTCTGACGGAGCCTGCGTCCCGAAGCATCTCCGCGCCGGTGATCGTGTGTCACTGGCACTCCGCAGGCAATGCGCTGTACTTTTCACACGGTCGCAACAACCCCACCCCTGACATCCCACTGTCGACGGAGCAACACTGTGGCATCGGAAATCGCCGGAGCCCTGCTCGCCCTGTTGATGACGGCGGGGTGTTGCATCTGGTGGACTGTCATTCGACAGCTACGGGCCGGTGTGCAACCGTGGCGGAAATACGAGGTTCCTCCGGCCGAAGGCGAGTTTGGAGTGCTGTTCGCCACCGTGATCGTGTGGCTGTTGATTCCGTCACTCGCACTTCTGGGCCTGGGAGCCAGACCGGAAGAAGAGTCGCTGCGGCGTGTCTTGGTGATCGGCTTGGGACAAGTGCTGACCTTCATTGTTGTGGGAAGCATGGTGGTGCCTGGAGCGAGGCGGCGGTTGAGCTTTGGTATTCGCTTCGACCATGTGCCGCAACAGATGTTGGATGGTGTCGTGGGATTCCTGGCATGTGTTCCTCCTGTCGCGATTGGAGCGGTCCTCACAAGCCCATTTCGCGACGAAAAGACACAGAATTTGTTGCTGAGAATCCTCGAACACAACCCGGGGTGGCAATCGACGGCAGCCATTCTCGTCGTGGCGGGCGTGCTGGCTCCCCTCGTGGAAGAGCTGGTCTTTCGGTCGGTCCTGCAGAGCGGACTGCAGTCCGTGCTCCGCACTCGGAATGCGATCGTCCTGGTGGCATTGCTGTTCAGCGCGGTGCATGGCTGGCCCGATATGCTCCCGCTGTTCCCCTTGGCATTACTGCTGGGACTGCTGTTCCATCTCCGCCGCAGCCTGATTGCCGTCGTGACAACACACCTGCTGTTTAACGCAACCAACCTGGCCTACGCATTGTTGACGGAATCGGCAAATTAGACTCCTCACGCTTCAGCTGTATCACTGTCGATGACGCACGGTGAACAAACCGTGACAGGTGATGGCTGGCAGGAAGCCGGGACGCTTGTTAGTCTCCAGGCATTCGGAGCCAGAGAGATCACCTCTGCCCCTTTGACATTCCCTTGAGTTCACCCGGCAAGCGTACGCCTGGAGTGCTGCTGCATGCCGTTTCCACCTGTCGAAGAACAGTTGGCCCTGATCCAGCGTGGAACCGAGAAGATCGTTACCGCAGACGGACTGGCCGCCAAGTTAGAGTTCAGCCGCAAACACGATCGCCCACTGCGGATCAAATACGGCATCGACCCCACCGGTGCCGACTTGCACCTGGGACACACTGTCCCGATGCGGAAAATGCGGCAGTTTCAGTCCCTCGGCCATCAGGCAGTCATCATCATCGGGAACTACACCGCGCTGGTGGGCGACCCCAGCGGCCGGGATGAGACGCGTGCCCGCCTGACAGCGGACCAGGTCGAAAAGAACGCGGTCGACTACCTGGAACAGGTCGGCAAAGTGATCGATCTTTCACAGGCGGAAGTTGTCCGCAACGGAGATTGGTTTTCGAGGCTCGGTTTCGCCGACCTGCTCGAACTCTGCAGCCGTGTGACAGTCGCTCAACTGCTGACGCGGGATGACTTCTCGAATCGGTTTCGTAGCGAGTCTCCCATCTACCTGCACGAATGCCTGTACCCCATCATGCAGGCGTTCGATTCGGTCGTTGTCGGCGCCGACATCGAGCTGGGAGGGACCGAACAGCTTTACAGCTTCATGCTGGCCCGCGATCTGCAAAAGGACACCCGACTGTGCGAATTGGCCTCGCGATACTTCGGTCCGAGAACGGAATCGTACCGCTTGAAGGACGGCACGTTCGCCCCGCAGGTCAGCGTGATGTCTCCCATTCTGGTCGGCTTGGATGGTGTCCGCCGAATGGGAAAGAGCCTGGGCAACTACATCGGGATCAGCGAAGCCTCCTACGAGAAGATGAAGAAGTTCATGCAGCTGCCCGATGACTGCATGCGAATGTTCTTCGAATTGCTGACCGACCTGCCGTTGGACAAAGTCGAAACGCTCTTGGCCGGCCATCCGAAGGAAGCCAAGCTGGCATTGGCCCGCGAAGTCATTGCCGAATACCACAACGCGGATGCTGCGGAAGCCGCCGCCACACGCTGGCAGGAAGAGATCGGCCAGGGAAAAGGCCCGGCTGCTCAGGATATTCCCGCGGTGCAGCTGTCCCGTTCGCTACTGCAGAGCGGTCGTCTGGCGGCAGCAGTTCTGCTGCGGGAAGCGGGGCTCTGCCAGTCCGGAGGCGAAGCCCGACGGGCCATTCAGCAGGGGGGAGCCTACTACGGCGAAGACCGCCAGCGGATCGAATCGCACGACCAGGAGGTCGAAATTTCCGACGGACTCATTCTTCGCGTCGGCAAGAAGCGAATCTGCCGAATCGAATTGGTAGACTAAGTCGACGGTCCGCATTGCTCAATACGACATGGAAACGAACCACAAAACAATCACTGCTTGCAACCAGGGAGTACAGTCATCATGGCGACGGGATTCGGAATTGTCGGCTGTGGAATGATTTCTAATTTTCACGCCAAGGCCATCGAGAACATTCGCGGTGCCAAGCTGGTCGCCTGCTTCGATATGTTCGGTGCGGCCGCAGATCGCTTTGCCGAAAAGCAGGGCTGCAAGGCGTATCACGACCTCAGCGAAATGCTGTCCGACAGCGATGTGGACATTGTGACGATCTGCACTCCCAGCGGTGCCCACATGGACCCGGCTGTGGCAGCGGCAAATGCCGGCAAGCATGTCATTGTCGAGAAGCCACTGGAGATCACACTCAAGCGCTGCGACGCCATCATCGACGCCTGCCGTCGCAACAAGGTCCAACTCGGGACAATCATGCCGTCACGCTTCAGCCCGGCGAATGTCGCACTGAAGGAAGCCGTGCAGGAAGGCCGCTTCGGTCGGCTGACGCTGGGTGACACGTTCGTCAAATGGTGGCGTTCTCAGGAATATTACGATGCCGGCGGCTGGCGCGGGACATGGGGTCTCGACGGTGGCGGTGCCTACATGAACCAGGCGATTCACAATGTGGATCTCATCTACTGGTTCATGGGAGACGTCGCTGAAGTGGCAGCCGTCACCGATACGTTGGCTCATCAACGGATCGAGGTCGAGGACGTCGGTGTGGCCGCCATCCGGTACAAGAACGGGGCGCTTGGAACAATCACCGCCACAACCAGCGCCTACCCTGGCCTGCTGAAGAAGACTGAAATTCACGGGACCGAGGGCTCGGTGATCGTCGAACAGGATGACGTTCTGATGTGGGAATTCGCCAAGAAGTCCCGCAAAGATGCCTCGATCCGCCGCCGATTCGAACAGAAAGCGGGTGGAACGGGAGGCGCTAGCGACCCGACGGCCATTTCCTACGCCGGCCATATGGAACAGTTCAAGGACTTCATCAAGTCGATCGAAACGGGGAAGACACCCCTGGTCGACGGCGAAGAAGGCCGCAAAAGCGTCGAGATCATCCTGGCGATCTACCAATCGTCCTGGACCGGAAAACGCGTATCACTCCCGTTGAAGCGCGATCCGAAAATTCCCGCTGAATTGCGCAAGGGGAAGTAGATCTGGTCATCCGAGGTTCATAAGTCCTTATTCGACAAGACGTTGTCGGCCGCCGTCTGTGGGTCTGACGGCGAAGATCTCTCCAATCTGTGCAGACATGTACCGTCCGGCGCGGGTCGATGGGAACTTTCGACCCGCGAGATCCGTCCAAAGTTGAGCGACCGTGAGCCAAACCGACCGGGAACTGATTGCCGACTGCCGTTCCGGCGACACCCAAGCGTTCGCCCGGCTGGTGGAGCGTCACCAGGATCGTTTGTACAATGGCCTGTTACATGTCTTGGGGTCGCATGAGGACGCCCGGGATGCAGCACAAGATGGCTTTCTGCTGGCGTTTGAGAAGCTCGACCAGTTTCAGGGACATTCGGCGTTCTACTCGTGGCTGTTCCGGATCGCGTTGAATGCCGGAATTAGTCGCAAGCGGAAAGAGAAAAACCGACCTGGATCGATTGACGCCCTCAAGGACCAGACTGGCCAGGAACCGCAG
>CALJUK010000462.1 GCA_937975745.1 uncultured Planctomycetaceae bacterium
CAGTCAATCGGTGCTGGCAGCAGGTCGTCAGCCAGGGACTGGGCGAGACGACGGAAGACGTCGGTGTGATGGGTGTGCTTCCCACTCACCCCGCATTGCTGGATTGGTTGGCGGTCGACTTTCAGGAGAATGGCTGGAATGTTCGTCGGTTGTTTAAGCAGATGCTGATGTCGGCCACGTATCGTCAGGCGGCCGTCGTGACACCCGAGAAACTCGAACGGGACCGGGACAATAAACTGCTGTCGCGTGGGGCTCGCTTCCGCATGGATGCCGAGATGGTCCGCGATCTGGCCCTGTCTTCCAGCGGGCTTCTGTCGTCCAAGATGTATGGTCCCAGTGTCAAACCCTATCAGCCGTCGGGCATCTGGGATGTTGTTGGACTGCCGGGTGGCGACACTCGCAACTACGTGCAGTCTACGGGAGAGGATTTGTACCGCCGCACGGTCTATCGTTTCTGGAAGCGGATGGCGCCGCCGCCCGATCTGGAGGCATTCAATGCGCCCAGCCGCGAGGTCTGCACCGTCCGCCGCGAGCGAACCAACACCCCGCTGCAGGCGTTGGTCACGTTGAACGATCCGCAGTTTGTCGAATCGGCGCGGCACTTGGCCGAGCAGGTATTGCAGGCCGCGGACAACGACGAGATGCAAGCCGTTGACGATGCCGCCTGGCGTGTGATCGGCCGTCCGTTAAACGCTCGCGAACGAGCCGTCCTGCTGTCCGACCAAGCCGAGTTTCTGGCGTACTATCAGTCGAATCGGGAAGACGCGGCTGCGCTGATTGCCGTCGGCGACTCCGAGCCGGACGAGACGATCGGTCGGGCCCGACTGGCGGGGTGGACGCTGGTCGGCAACGGAGTGTTCAAGCTGGACGAGGCGTTGAACAAGTAAGACGGCGGGATCTCTTGAGGATTCGAGATGGACACTTTTAATCCGAACAACGCTCATTCGTCGGATGTGCAGCAGACACGTCGCGAGTTCTTCACCCGGGGCCGCAATCTGCTGGGGAGCGCAGCGCTCGCTTCGCTGCTGGCAAACCGCACGGCGTTGGGGTCGGGCGAGCACGTACCGCCTGGACCCCACTTCATGCCGCAGGCCAAGCGGGTCATCTATTTGCACATGGTGGGCGGGCCGTCGCAGATGGACCTTTTCGACTACAAGCCCAACATGCAGGATTGGTACGACAAAGATCTCCCCGATTCGATCCGGATGGGGCAGCGCCTGACGACAATGACCAGCGGGCAGGCCCGCTGGCCGGTCGCCCCGAGCAAGTTCAAATTCAGCCAAGCGGGCGAATGTGGCATGTGGATGAATACTGAGCTTCTCCCCAATCTTGCCAAGAAAGCCGACGAAATCTGCTGGATGCGCAGCCTGCATACTGAGGCCATCAATCACGAGCCCGCCATCACCGCCCTGCAGACCGGTAACCAGATCACCGGCCGTCCCTGCCTGGGATCGTGGGCTTCATATGGACTGGGCAGTGAAAACGAGAATCTGCCCGCCTTTGTTGTGTTGGTCGCCATTCCCAGCAATCGCGAGCAGGAGCAGGCCATCTCCGGTCGGTTGTGGTCGGCCGGCTATCTTTCCGGCGAACATGCGGGCGTCCGCTTCCGCAGCCAGGGAGACCCGATCCTGTACATCAACAATCCACCCGGTGTTCCTGACTTCTTGCGGAAGCGTTCCATCGACGGTGTGAATCAGCTGAACCAGATCAACTACGATACGCTTCACGATCCGGAAACACGGACTCGCATTCAGCAGTACGAACTCGCGTTCCAAACCCGAGAGCGTGATCCGCACGTTCGTCGG
>CALJUK010000463.1 GCA_937975745.1 uncultured Planctomycetaceae bacterium
AGTCAGTGCGAGATCGCCGGCTGGCGGTGTCAGCCGTACAGAGTCCTGTTTCCCCGGACGATTCCCGGATGGCCGATTTTTCTGCCATCGGCGGCCGACCACTTTCAGTCGGAGGCACACCGGCGAGCAGGAATGCCGAGTGCCCGAGCCAGCCCGACAAGGCAATGCGGTTTGGTGTGTTCGTGGTCGATATGACGGTCCACACTGTCCATGGCGGTGCACACGGTTTGCCACACGCGGCCGCGATGCGGACTCGATCGCGCTGCGCGGAAACGTGGCCGATTCCGGCGGCGCAATCAGCCTGTATTGCAGGCCATTGGGTGTCCCAATGCCGCCACAGGTATGCCCAATGAGCACTAACCGCCGAAGTCGTCGAAGGCGATGTTTTCCGGTTCAACGCCGAGTTCGTCCAGCATTTTCAGAACGGCTTGGAGCATCAGCGGGGGACCGCAGATGTAGTACTCACAGTCCTCTGGTGCCGGGTGATTCTTGAGGTAGTTCTCGAAGAGGACCTGGTGGATGAAGCCCTGGTACCCAGTCCAGTTGTCCTGTGGCATGGGATCCGAGAGAGCCACATTGAGTTCGAAGTTGGGGAAGTCCTTGGCGAGTTGTTCGAACTCGTCCATATAGAACATTTCCCGCGTGCTGCGAGCCCCGTACCAGTACGAGACCTTCCGTTTGGTTTGACGGCGGCGAAAGAGTTCGAAGATGTGCGACCGGAGGGGAGCCATACCGGCACCCCCACCGATGTAGATCATTTCCGCATCCGTGTCTTTGATGAAGAACTCGCCGTAGGGGCCCGAGATGGTGACTTTGTCGCCCGGCTTCCTGCTGAAGATATACGAGGACATCTTGCCCGGAGGCGTTCCCTTTGGCGCCCGTGGCGGGGGAGTGGCAACGCGAACGTTGAGCATGATGATGCCCTTTTCGTCCGGGTAATTGGCCATCGAATAGGCGCGAAAGACAGGTTCCTTGACGTCCGATTCGATCTCCCACAGGTTGTATTTGTCCCAGTCCTCGCGGTACTCCTCGCCAATATCGAAATCGGAGTATTTGATATGGTGCGGCGGGCACTCGATCTGGATGTAGCCACCCGGCTTGAAGTCGACTTCTTCGCCTTCGGGGAGTGTCAGTTTGAACTCCTTAATGAAGGTGGCGACGTTGTCGTTCGACGCGACGGTGCATTCCCATTTCTTCGTTTCGAAGACTTCCTCGGGAACTTGAATCTTCATGTCCTGCTTGACGGCGACCTGGCAGGAAAGTCGCTCTCCCTGGGCGGCCTGGCCTCGGGAAATGTGATTCCGCTCGGTCGGGAGGATTTCTCCGCCGCCTTCGAGCACCTTCACTTTGCACTGGGCACACGTGCCACCCCCGCCGCAGGCTGATGCGACGAAGATGTTGTTTTCGGCCAGGACCCCCAATAGCTTGCCGCCAGCGGGCACGACCAGTTCTTTCTGGTTGTTGACCACAATGTGGACCTGTCCGCTGGCCACCAGAATTGACTTGGCAAACAGGATCACCGCCACGAGCGCGAGCACGACGACGGTGAACATGACGACTCCGAGCACAATCTCCATCGGATGTTCGCTCGCTTTAGTGAGTTTCAAACAGGAAAAATCGACAACAGGTACTGGGGCCCAAATCGCAGCCGGTATTGGTCGGTGTTACAACTGAATTCCGGAAAACGACATGAATGCCAAGGCCATCAGGCCGACGGTGATAAATGTAATTCCCAGACCACGCAATCCGGCCGGAACGTGACTGTATTTGAGTTTTTCGCGAATACCGGCCAAGGCCACGATTGCCAAGGCCCAACCGGTTCCCGATCCAAAGCCAAAGACGACACTTTCGGGGAAGTTGTAGTCCCGCTCGACCATGAACAGCGATCCCCCCAGGATTGCGCAGTTGACGGTAATCAGCGGCAGGAAGATTCCCAGGGCGTTGTAGAGGACCGGCACGTAGCGATCGAGGGCCATTTCGAGGATTTGGACCATGGCGGCGATCACGCCGATATAGCTGATCAAACCCACAAACGTCAGATCCACATTCGCGTATTCGGAGCCCAGCCAAGAGAGAGCTCCCGGCTTGAGGAGTTTCTGAAAGATCAGATTGTTGGCCGGCACGGTAATCGTCTGGATCACCACGACGCCAATGCCCAGCCCCCTGGCAGGCTTGACGATGTGGGAGACCGCCAGGAACGTGCACATTCCCAGGAAGAAGGCCAGCGCCAGGTTTTCCACGAAAACCGACTGCAGAAACAGACTGATGTAATGTTCAAGCATGTCAACCACCTTGGTTTCCGCTGCAGGCCGAGATCAGTAACGGGGCATGGGGCGTAAGGCCGTCGAACCCGGTCAGGGCTTCTCGACTTGCTCTGGCTTCACTGTTCGTAGAATCCAGATAAAGAGCCCGATCAGAAAAAATGCCGATGGGGGGAGCAGCATCAGTCCGTTGGGGACATACCAGCCACCGTCGCGTGTCAGCGTTAGGACCTGGGCTCCGAAGAATCGCCCCGAGCCGAGCGTCTCGCGAAACACGGCGACGATGATCAGAATGAGGCTGTAGCCCAAGCCGTTGCCGATACCATCGATGAAGCTGGTTTTCACATCGTTCTTCATCGCGAAGCCTTCAGCCCGGCCCATCACGATGCAATTGGTAATAATCAACCCGACGAAGACGGACATTGTCTTGCTGATTTCGAAGAAGTAGGCCCGCAGGATCTGGTCGACGACGATCACCAGCGAAGCGATGATTGTCATCTGGACGATGATGCGGATACTGCTGGGAATGTAATCGCGGATCAACGCCACCGAGGCACTGGAGCACGCGGTCACCAGGGTCACGGCGACGGACATTACCAAGGCTGTTTCCAGCTTGGTGGTCACGGCCAATGCCGAACAGATCCCGAGGACCTGCAAGGCAATGGGGTTATTGTTGAAAATCGGGCCAGTCAGGATCTTGCCGGCCGATGGATTAGCCATGATTTGCTCCCTGATCTGCAAGAGAATCGTGAGCGTCGAGTGATTTCAGGTACGGTCCGAAGGCATCCGGTCCCAGCCAGTAGTGGATCAGGTTTTCGACGCCGCGCGAGGTAATTGTGGCGCCTGCCAACCCATCGATCTTGTGGTCGGCTCCGGGTGTGCTGTCATCGACGGAGCCCTTGATGACTTCGATCTGCACGTTTCCTTCGGAATCGAAGGCGACCTTGCCGTCCCATTGCTGCTTCCACTTCGGATTGTCGACTTCCCCGCCCAGTCCAGGTGTCTCGCCCTGTTCGTAGAAGGTCAGTCCGCGAATCGTCTTGAGGTCGGCATCGAGCGAGAGAAAGCCGTACATCGTGGACCACAGTCCTTTTCCTCTTACAGGCAGGACAATCTGCTCGATCCCGTCGCCGTCTGCGCTCTTCACCAGATAGACGAACGCGTATTTTTCGCGGCGTTTGATGCCGGCGAGATCTTTTTCAGCCGGAATCGGCTCACTCAGTTTCGGATTGCTCGCGGCTTGTCGTTCGTTGTACTCGTCCGGGTTGATCTCACTTGGGTCGGCATACTTCCCGGTGTCCAGGTTCACCAGGCGACGCTCGATCCGTTGAAAGACGTCGTTCACCTTGGCGGGAGTCGCATCGTCGGGCAGCAGACCGCCCGCGGCCAGAATATTTTTCTGGCGTTCGAGGACCTTGTTGGCCTCTTGCACGCTGCGCAACGAGACGGCGGCAGCGGAGACCACCACCGAACAGACGATGCACAAGATCGCCGCCAGTTTGAATGTCTGGAAAACCGAGTCACGCGGCATTGCGGGCCAGCCTTCTCTTGATATTTGCCTGCACAACCAGGTAGTCGATCAGCGGGGCAAAGACGTTGCCGAATAGAATCGCCAGCATAATTCCTTCCGGATACGCCGGGTTCACGACACGGATCAGCATGGTCATCAGGCCGATCAACGCTCCGTAGTACCATTTGCCCATCTCGGTCATCGATGCCGAGACAGGATCCGTTGCCATAAACACCAGCCCGAAGGCAAACCCGCCGAGCACAAGATGCCACCAGGGGGGCAGGGCGAACATGGGGTTGGTCTCGCTGCCGACGCCCCACATCAGCGTGGCCATTCCCAGCCCGCCGATCAGGACACCCGCCATGATTCGCCACGAGCCGATGCCGGTCAGAATCAGAATGGCGGCTCCCAGCAGACAGGCCAGCGTGGACGTCTCGCCCATACTTCCCTGCATTTGTCCCAGGAACGCCTGAGCCCATGTAACGTTGATGGCTGAAATTCCACTGCCGAGCGGGGCCGTTGCCATGGCACCCAGCGGGGTTGCACCGCTGAAGCCGTCGGCGGCCGTCCAAATCGCATCGCCCGTGATTTGGGCCGGGTAAGCGAAGTACAGGAAGGCTCGGGAGGTGAGGGCCGGATTGAGGAAATTCATTCCTGTCCCGCCGAAGACCTCTTTCCCCAAAACGACACCAAAGCTGATACCCAGTGCCACCTGCCAGAGCGGAATTGTAGGGGGGAGCGTCAGGGGAAACAGCAGACTGGTGACGAGGAATCCTTCGTTGACGTCGTGTTTGCGGACGATCGCGAACAGGACCTCCCAGAGACCACCGGCAGCCACAGTGACGATGTAGACCGGCAGGAAGTAGAGGGCGCCGTGAATCAAGTTAGCCAGCAGACTGCCCGAGTTGTACCCGACGCCGAGCGATTCGATCACTTCTCCGCGCCAGCCTTCGGCCGCATGGACGCCCAGTTCCTGCATGGCTGTGTTGGCCTGGTAGCCGGTATTGTACAAAGCCATCAAGACGCAGGGGATCAAGGCGACGACGACGGTGATCATCATTCGCTTCAGATCAAGCCCGTCGCGGACGTGAGACGCAGATGTTGTCACGTCGCCTGTGTTGTAGAGGAACGTGTCGGTGGCTTCGTACAAGGGGTACAGCCGCTCGAACTTTCCCCCCTTGTCAAACAGCGGGTGCAGCCGATCAAGTATCCGTCGCAGCGGTTTCATGCGTGCGAACTCTTTCTTTTTCCGAGCATCGCCGGGCGGTGTGCTTCAGCCAGTGGGCTACTGTCCGTACGAATGGTTCAGAATCCAAACCGAAATATTACGACCGCATCACCCAAACGCGATGCGTTGCGTCAGCCTTCTTTTTCAATCAGCCGCAGTTGCTCCCGCAGCAGCGGGCCATAGGTGTACTTTCCCGGACAGACGAAGGTGCACAAAGCGATATCCTCTTCGTCCAGCTCCAGGCAGCCGAGTGCTTCAGCCTGCTCAGTGTCCTTGATAATCAGGGACCGCAACAGGAATGTCGGAATCATGTCGAGCGGCATGACCTGCTCGTACGAGCCGACGGGAACCATTGCCCGAGGGCTCCCGTTGGTGGAGGTGGTCATCGCCAGCGGCGTTTTCGCACCCATCCAGGCGGATGCAAAGACCGGCTTGACGGAAAACTGCTTGAATCCTGGCGACAACCAACCGAGCAGCGATCGCGTGCCACCTTCGGGCAGAACGGTCACCTGGTTGTGATACCGCCCCAGGTACGCCGTTGGATCGGCGGCCGCCCTGCCGGCCAACGCTGACCCGGAAATGACGCGGTGTTCACCCTGTTCGAGAAGTTCCCCCGCCGTCAGCTCGGACAATGACGCCCCCAGGCGGGTTCGAACCAGTCGCGGATTCTTCACGACCGGCCCTGCAAGCGAGATGACACGCTCGACAGGCAGCCGTCCCGTGGCAAACAGACGACCAATCGCAATCACGTCCTGGTAGTTGATGTACCAGACAGACTTAGTGCGGCTGACGGGATCCAGTTTGTGAATATGAGTGCCCGGTAAACCGGCCGGATGCGGGCCGTCGAACTCTTCAGTCGTGACGCCAGCCAGATCTTCACCCGGCACGACTGTCCCTGGCTTCTTACAGAGGTAGAGTTTTCCGTCCGTCAGATGCTTGAGAATCT
>CALJUK010000464.1 GCA_937975745.1 uncultured Planctomycetaceae bacterium
CGAATGGTAAAGACCAGGACTCGCAGCGCCTCTGCCTGCGGCGGCTGAGGGTATGGCAGAAAATCAAACTCCAACTCGTCCAAAGACGCCGCCGTGCGAGATTCAATCTGCAACCGCACGATGTCGGCGACCTCGTCGGACGAGACCTGCGGCAGATCCAACTGCCGGACGACCGTGTCCTCGCGTGGCAGAACGATGTGCACTTGCGGGCAGCCGATGCCATGCTGTTTCAGCAACTGGGCGATCCACTGACCCGCCTGTTGTGGATTCTCACTGGGATCGGCCGTCGCCGGCCAGGACGCGGTGAACGCCTTGCGCACAATGACCTGTCCCCGGCTGATGTTTGCAGACACCACTCGGACGGAGCGTCGTTCCCAGTCGATGGCCAGGTACTCGGACAACTTCAAAACTCCCCACAATTGCAATCGCGTCGCCGCATCACTCGGTCAATCCACTGTTTGTCTGGATGAAAGCGGATCAAGTCGGACTATTGGTGGCCGAACATCAACTCTGGCAGATAACCCCGTCCGACGGCCGTCAGGTCCCGGACGCTGATGATTCGTGCGGGAACTTGAGAACCGTCGACCACGGCCTCCAGGCGAACATACGGCCCCGATGTGTCGAAACCACCGATAGATTGGACGCGGAAGACATCTCCCCGGGCCGTCAAATACGGGTCCAACCGTTGCATCTCAGCCCGATCGACGTGTCCTTCCTGCAGCAGCCAACCGGTTGTCGCCAGAAGATCGACCGTGTCGGTACCGACGCCCGCTAGAGTCAGTTCGGTCTGTCGCCCGACAATCAATTCGACCAGTTGCGGGTCGATGTCGGGAACGGTCAGTAGCACTTCACGAGAAGCCGTCCGAATGTCGATCCGGCCGGGCTGGCTCGTCGAAGATGTTGTCTTCAACTTGTCCAGCATGTCAGGCAGTGCTCCGCTTAGATCGGACGATTCGCTCGTCCAGGGACTCTGCAGAGTCTGCTGCCGATTGTTCATCACGACTTGTACACTCGAATCGATGAGTTCATACAAGGACGTGATGTCGTAACTGGGAGCCCGGCTGAGGTCGAAGACATTTTGATTCCGACCGTTCGAACTCTGGCTGCCACCACGCTGTCCTGCAGAACCCAGTGCTCCAGAACTTTGTCCTCCGGAACCCGGCCCGGAAACTCCACCACCACTCCTGCCGCCGGACGCGCCGCCACCAGACTGGCGAGAGCTACCTGAACCGGAACCGGATCCTCCCTGGCTGCTGGGACCGAACATCCGCAAGGCCGTCACGAATGTCGCGACATCAGCGTCAAATGCGGCGGACAACTCGTCGAAGAGTGTTTGCAGGTCGTCACCGTTAAAATCGATCGGCGGCGAACCGTCGATCTGGAGCAGCAGCTCGGCCGAATAAGCCGTCAGATAGGCGGCCCAACCGCTGTCCAGAAAGCCGTCTCCGTTGTCCCAGGGGAGGGACATCTCGCCATCATTCTCAGAAGGATCGAGCAGGCCATTCACATTGGCGTCTTCGCCGTACAACAGCAGCGGTGTGACGCCGCGAACGGAGAGAAGTTCATCAACGGAAGCGGGACGTTGATTGGCTGCCGAGTACGGAGGAGACAGCGTTCCGTAGTACTCGTTCTCGGCACCGTATTGGCGGGGCGTTTCGTCTTCGTCGATCCAGTCGAGAATTGCGTCGGCTGTCTCGATGGTCATTCCGGGCAACGCCAGCAGGCGGTCACGGGCCTCTTCATCCAACAACGAGACAAGACTGTTGAGGTCGAGCCGGCTCGATTCGTTCACCACGCCGAAACGGACCGCTTGCCCCAGTGTGTTCTGCCCGTCGTCTGTCACAAGACTGAAGCGGCATTGCGCATAAGAGCTGCTCGCCTGGTTGACAGGAACACTCTGAAACAGCGACGGGTTGCTGAACAGGTTGAGTGGTTCGCTGAGATTGCTCGTGCGTAGATCAAGTAATGCGGCGAACATCTCCACGCCGGATTCTGCTGCGAGGCGCGATTGCAGACCCCGCGTCAGCAGCGACGCGGCGTTCCGTTCAGTCACCATACTTTCCGTGAAGCGATACCCGGCCAACGCCAGCATCATCACGACGACCAGCACGATGACCAGAACGGTCCCTCGCCGGTGGCGAAACGGGCGGGATGTGATGCTTCTGTGAGGCACGGCAGAATGGTCCGAAAAACAGTTTGGTGCGAAATTCGCTTGTGGGGTTGTCAACGAAGTTGTCAACTAAAAGGTGCTGGTGGATGGGGGAACGTAAACCGCAGTCGGGATACGGACGACATGCCGATACGTCGTGATGCCCGCCGTCGGCGAGTTGGCTTCGGCCACCGAGTTCACGGCCGCATTCGAGTTCATCTCGGTCGGAGACGCTGTTTGCGCTGGGGACGTTTGTGAGTCAAGCTTCGATCGGAGTGATCCTGGTGTTATCTCGACAGCTATTGGAAGCGACCCGATTTGGCCGGAATCCCAGGTCTGATGCCAGAAGATCCAGTCAAAGTAGCGGAATTGCGGGGTCGCCACCTCCGCAGCCAGCAGTGTCGACAGGCTGGCTAGCGTCTCGGTGTCACCCCGTTCATCGGCGGCCCGAACGATCCCCCGCTCGCCATCCAATCGCACAAGACCGACAGCGTTCGAAGGACCGGAGCCCGACGACAGAGCGGCCAGCGGAGAACCATTCTGACCGGAAAGAAAGTACGAAACCGATCGCTGAGACGACAGGCTGGGGGAGTCCACCGACTGTAATGTGGCCATCGTTGTCAGGCTGGAGGGGCGATCGGCCTGGATCACAATGGATTCCGCAGTGCCCGTGATTCCAAAGAGACCCGTCAACGCTGCGACGTCTGTTGAAACGGCCACTTCGTCTGTCGTGCCCGTTTCGTCGCTGAGGGCCTCTTCGGATTCTTCGGCCGCCGGAGGCTGACTGCAGGAGAGGAGGTCCCGTTCGATTTGCGTCAGAACGGCACGGGCCAACTGGCTGGTTATCACAGCCGTCTGCGACGTGGTGGAGATTCGACCGAGTAACTGAATGGCTGACAGGACAGCGGACATCAGTACGAAGGAGAGACCGATGGCGAACAGGACTTCGAGAAGTGTGAAACCGGACGGTTGGTGTGATCGAAAGACTCGACCGCCGAAGGGCAGGAACGATCGCGGCGTTATCAATCTTGGACGGCGTGTGGCTTTCATTGCACGCTTCCTGTTGGCTGCTCGGCAGCGGCGATCTCCTCTGCGTCGGCAAAGACGGACGGATCGCGAGTCCAGCGGACCAGTGTGGCGACCGCCTGGTCGCCGGCAGCCGGATCGGCTGACCGAACGGTGACCGTGAGCATCAGCAGGTTGTCTGAATAGGTCGAGTGGATGCCCCATTTCTGGTG
>CALJUK010000465.1 GCA_937975745.1 uncultured Planctomycetaceae bacterium
GGACGAAGCGAGGGACGCTATGGAAGCCGATTCGTACAGTTAACCGGCTCTTGTCCCCAGGATCACTCCCTTACCTGATCGGCTACCAAAAAGAGGATGTTCGTCATGCGTTACCTGTGTGGGGTCGTTTTCTACGGTTTGTGTTCCTTCTGGGCCGTTTTCCCGGCGACTCTGTTCGCGCAGTCAGAGACGCCGTCCGTCGAGGACGATGGAAAATTACGGATTATCTGTTTCGGTGCGCATCCAGACGATGCTGAGTACAAAAGCGGCGGTGCTGCTGCACTGTGGGCCAAGCAGGGACACCATGTAAAGTTGGTCGCGGTGACCAATGGAGACATCGGCCATTGGGCCATTTCGGGAGGCGCATTGGCCAAGCGGCGGACGGCCGAGTCAGCAGAGGTTGCCAAACGCCTGGGTGTGACATCTCAGGTGCTCGACATTCACGATGGCGAATTGATGCCGACCTTGGAGAATCGCAAAACAATTACCCGCATCATTCGGGAATGGAATGCCGACATCGTCATTGCCCATCGGCCTTGGGACTACCATCCGGATCACCGCTACGTTGGAATTCTGGTGCAAGATGCTGCCTTCATGGTGACCGTGCCGTTTTTCTGTCCGGATGTGCCGGCCTTGAAGAAGAATCCGGTGTTTCTGTATTCCAGTGACCGTTTCCAGAAGCCCTATCCTTTCGTTGCAGACATCGCTGTCGCCATTGACGAGGTCTTTGACAAAAAGGTCGAGGCGTTGACAGCGTTGGAATCGCAGACGTTCGAAGGGGGAGCCCTCGGATCGGCTGAGACGATGGCTGCGGCACCGCCGGCATCCCAACCCGAGGCACGCCTGGCCTGGCTGAAGGAACGGTGGGCGCGGCGTGCCGGCGGCGAAGCCAACACCTTTCGCGAGGCACTGATCCGGTGGTACGGTGAGGAGCGGGGAATGCAGGTCAAATACGCCGAAGCGTTTGAACTATGCGAATACGGGCGGCGGCCAAACAACGCGGAATTGCGTCAACTCTTCCCGTTCTTTCCCCCGCCGGACAAGTAGCCGCTGTTCGTCGGTCTGCGCCGAGGAAGGCCATTTCTCCGGATGCTCCGACATGCGGCAGACTTGCTGTTCGAGTCAGCGTGAATCCATCTGCGAAGGAAACTCTGTGATGCTGTCGAATCTCGAATCACCTTGCGTCCGTGCTCGACGGGCGATGACCACCGGGGCGTTGTCTCTGTTGGTCTGTGCGGCTTTTGCGGCTTCGGCGCATGCCGCGGAGATTGTGGACGGACAATTCGCCGTGCAGTCGAACCTGCGCGCCGGCGTCGCCAAAGTCGACATCACGCCAGAGAAGACCGACGGGGTTCCGGTTACGGGGCATCCGCGAATCGTGCATGGGGCTCGGGACAGGCTCTCAGCTGGTGTCCTCATTCTGGACAACGGCGAAACCCGCGTGGCGATCGTGACGATGGATACGATTGGAGCCTGGGAAGAAATGGTCCGACTGGCCCGTGAGCGGATTGAGAAAGTGGCCGACGTGCCCCAGGCCAACATTCTTGTGGCGGCGTCCCACAATCATTCCGGTCCGAACTTCAATGAAAATCCGGAATGGGCGCGCACTCTGATTGA
>CALJUK010000466.1 GCA_937975745.1 uncultured Planctomycetaceae bacterium
CAGTGCGGAAGGCCAAGTCGCGCGTGATGCAGCGGCTCAAGGACGCGCTGGGCGGGCAGGCGGCCACGTAGCGCTCCCGGTGGCTGAGCGACGGGAACGGTCGTGCTTTGGCGATTTTCGGGCGGGGCTGCGTCAGTCGGATCGGCATGCAGGGAGGTCACATACGCCGACTCTAAGAGAACTGTCACACCCTCGGGTTCTTCTCTCGGTGTCATTGGGGCACCACACTTTCCAAACTCTCTTGAACTGGGAGAAATGCCGTGCTCGTCCTCAAATCGCTGACTGCTCGCTTCGGTCGTTCTCTAATTGCCTTTGGCCTAACGATGCTTCTGGGGCAATCCGTGGCAACGCGTACTTTGTCTGCCGAGGACACTGAAGGCGTCGGCAGTCCTGGAGGTGATGTCGTTCTCTACGAAGGGAACGGCGGGAGTCAAGACATTGTCGCCGTTTACACAGACACGGCTGGGCAGGAGACGAAAGTCGACCCGAATGATGAAGCGCGCTCCAGCAAACTGATGCTCGTTCGCGAAGGAGCAACAATCACGGTGTTCGACGATCCTGACGGCTCGAAAGAGGATGACTACTGTGTAATTCGCGTCAAGAAGCCGTCGCCGGAGTACACAGTCAATTCGTTTGAGAGATCGTACGAAGACGAGTATGTGATCGTTTCGTACGTCAGGAAGAACGGACTGGATGGCAAGGTCTCTCGAATCAAGATCGAGTAACTCGAAATCCGCAACTACCGCGACCGGATGCTGGGCGCGGGCGCCACTGCTGGCTTGATCAGCAGTGGCGCGTTTGCTGCGCGCAGAATGCCTACCCAACGCCTTCCGATTCATCTGAAACCGTCATCTTCCAAGCCCACTCGCCTCGCCCCCCCCACACACACAAAAAACCGTCACACCCTCCGGTTCTCTTCAGTGATCAGGAGGAGGTTTATCCAACACTTCCTGCGACAAGCCTCTCCTTAACCCACCAACTGAAGTGAAAGGACAAGACGATGCCACAAGTACTCATGATTCCCTTTGACGGAGAAGCCGAACTGGTTGAATTCCACTCCGAAGCAAACCCGGAATTCGATTCCGGTTGGCTCGGATACAAGGTCTATCTCACATCTGATGAAGTTCGTCAGTTGACGGCCGGCGCAACCACGGTCGCTGGGCTGATCCCGGACAAGCGGGTTGCGGCTGTTGTTGCGACGGTTGTTGGAATTCTAGACGCCATCGACAAATTGGGGGGCCGAAAGGGTGTCACCGTGATGGGCCTTTGGTTGGGTTCGGCGAAGATTACGGTGCCGGGCAAACGCTGAGGCGATAGAGACCTACCGGGACCATTCACACGCCCCTGCCCGAGCCGGGGCGTGCTCTTTCTTGCACGAGCATCGCTGAACACGGCAAGTCATCTTCTCCAGGCCGCGGTTACGCGAATCCTCGAAAAAACTGTCACACCCCCCGGTTCTCCTACCAGCGTCAATCCGACGCCCCAAACTCAAACCCAAACAAGGAGACCCCCCATGCACCGCCCAACCCTCACCACAACCGCCTGCCTCATCCTGCTCCTCACCGCCACTGCCAGCGCCCAGACCTACAAGCCCGGCGACAAGGTCGTCGTAGTTGACCAGGTGAATCTTGTTGTCAGTGGCAGCGAGGTCGTCGACGAGGTTTTTCCCGGTCTTGTGTTGCGAGTGGGAGCCGTCAAAGACAAATGGCTCTGGCTCAGCAACGGCAAACCCGGCTGGCTCGATCAGAAGCACGTCGTGCCGCTTAGTCGCGACGCCATTTCAGCCCTCACAACCGCCCTCCGTGGCAAGCATTCGGAAGCCTATCTCCACAACGCTCTCGGTTTCGTGTGGATGGAACTCGGCGAACCTGACATCGCCGTCGACGAATGGACTGAAGTCATTCGTCTCGTTCCACATCACTTCGCGGGTTGGGGTAACCGGGCCCTAGCGCACCATGAGAGTGGGGACTACGAAAGGGCCATTGGTGATCACAGCGAAGCAATCAGGATCATGCTGCTAGACTCAAACGAGCAACATTCAGCTGCTTTGGCAAAGGCGTATTCCAATCGTGCGATTGCACTCGGCGCGAACGAGGAATACCTGAGAGCGATTGAGGACTGCAATAAGGCAATTCGAATCGATCCGGAGTTTCAGTTCACGTACCACGCGCGCGGCTACGCGCACCACCATCTTGGACAATACGACCAAGCGATTGCCGACTACGGCGAATCAATCAGGCGCGATGCGAAGTTCGTCAAATCCTACAGCAACCGTGCAGAAATCAGGGCCACCTGTCCCAACGCGGCATTCCGTGATGGTGAGTTGGCGATTGCAGATGCAACAAAAGCCTGCGAATTGAGCAACTGGTCTGATCCTGCGCACATCGCCACCCTCGCCGCCGCGTACGCCGAGAGCGGCGACTTCGATGCCGCCATCAGATGGCAGACGAAGGCAATCGAACTTGCGGCTGACGACGACAAACAAGACTACCGCACCCGCCTCGCCCGCTACGAATCCGGCCAACCCTACCGCGACGAGCCCAAGTCCGCCGCCCTCACCCAGGCCGACTGACCACGCATCAAGCGTCGCACGCCCCGGGGAGCGGGCCAACCCGGGGCGTGCTTTTACTTGCACGAGCATCGCTGAATACGGCCACTCGTGCGCTCCAGGCCGTAGTGACGCGAATCCTCAAGAAAACTGTCACACCCTCTGGTTCTCATAACAGCGTCAACCCGACGCAACACCCCAATGCAAACCCCAATTAACGAGGAGACCTGTCATGTCAACCAGAACCGGCAATTCCGCCATGAGGCTTGTTGGTCTTTGTCTGCTCGCCCTGTCGGCCATGCAATCCCGCGCATCCGCCATCGAGCCGGGTGACGTGGTCATCGTCACAGAGGAAATCGACGTGCGCGACGGTCGGAAGGTGATCGACCGCGCCCACCCCGGGTACGTCTATCGTGTGGAAGAGGTCAGAGAGAATGGGTGGTTTCTCGGAGAAAAATACGGCACAAAGGAGAAAGTGGGCTGGATCACGACTTGAGCGGTTGAGGAATACGAAGGAAGTGGTCGGCAGAAGCTTCTCTTTCAGAAGAGCGTCAGTGCAGCAAGGAGAATCCGGTATCCCGGCATGCACCTTGAATACATAGATGTCAACGTATTCGAGATTCCTGTCGAAATCGATGGAAGGACGCACTTCGTTCCGATTGCCGAAGCGCAAGTTCGCGGACGTTACCCCGAACATCCGCGTCAAGGGTCGTTCGAGTTCTACATCGTCTTTGCCGTCAAGGGGAAGCACTCCATACCTGCGCCAGAAACTGTGTTCTACAGTCCTGGTGTGATTGTTGATCCGACGGTCGCTCAAGACGTCGATGCGAGTCTCACTCCGTTAGTAGGATCGCTCAAGCTCCCGTTGTCGGAGTGACGGCAATCATCCGTTTACCTCCTCCCGAAGATGCCCCCACCGGCAAACCTGCCACGACGCTCGTAGCGGATTGCAGGCCATGAACACCCAACAGTGCTGCACCGACCAGGAACTCGCCGACTTCGAATTGGGCAAACGGTCCAGTAAAAAGTTCGAGCAAATCGCCGCGCACCTCGTTGCCTGCACAACCTGTGCGACGCGCTTCGAGAATCTGCCCGAGCAGCCGGGTGGCGCGCGGCTGCAAAAGGAGGTAGAGACGCTGGTAGACAGAACACTCACCACACGCCACGGGGAGCGGGCCAGCCCGGAGCGTGTTTCTTCTTGTTCGGGAAACATTTGCGGCAACGGAACCATCTGGCACTCCGTGGTTTACGCCGATTCTCGAAAAAACTGTCACACCCACCGGTTCTATTCTCTGGACCGG
>CALJUK010000467.1 GCA_937975745.1 uncultured Planctomycetaceae bacterium
CATCTTTGCCACGCGGAACAAGCTGTTCCTGACGACTGACAATCTGAAGTCTTACAAGCAAATCGTGGTGAAAGACCGCGACGGAAGCGATTACATTCCGCATACACCACTCGATCCGGAACGCCCCGGCTGGTACTTCCACGCGTTGGATGGTGTTCACACCTGGAATGTCCACGGGAGAGAGATGCTTGTCTGGGGGAACTACTGCAACGTGCTCGGCGGAGCCGTCCCGGTGAATATCTACTACTCGACCGATCAGGGGCAGACGGTCAAGACCGCCTATTCTTTCGGGCGGAATCCACGATTTCAGGAAAAGGGGGGCACACCGCTCGGAGACCGCGATAACCCGGTCATCTGTCGCCACATTCATTGCGTCGCATACAACCCGGCAGAAGACGCGTTCTACGCCTGCACCGGTGACCACGACGTCGAAGGGCGGCACGAATGCCACTGGCTGCGGGGAATCTACGACGCGGACCGTGACCGCTGGAACTGGCAAGTCCAAGTCTCCTCGGACAGCAATTCGCGCTACAAGTCGGGCGGCATCAACTTCGTGGACGGGCAACTTTACTGGTCTGCTGATGCCAATGGTCGCATTGCGGCCGGCGAAAAGTACGATCGTGGCATCTTTCGCTGTGCCCCGTCCGATCTGGCCGATCCGTCAAAGCATACGATGCTGTTCAACCCCGAATACGAATCCGCCAACATGCTGATCGAAGATGGCTTCATCCTGTCGGCTCACTATGCGCCCGCCTCGCCTTACAAAACAGGCTTCATCGTCTCCCCTGACCTGGGAAAGACGTGGGCGCAATACGACCTGACAGAATTTGGCCCGACATCGCCGGTCGCTTTTCAGAAGAAGAACAGCGACGGCTGGTTCAAAGTCGACCTGCGCACGGGCTGGATTGAGCGGAGCCGAGTGCTGTTGATTAAGCCCAAAGTTTCGTAGCTTCGTAGACGCACCTTAAACTGTT
The DNA here is from genome assembly GCA_937975745.1 of uncultured Planctomycetaceae bacterium. Lineage (GTDB taxonomy): Bacteria > Planctomycetota > Planctomycetia > Planctomycetales > Planctomycetaceae > CALJUK01. The sequence goes on from CALJUK010000467.1 coordinate 975, forward strand.
GAGAAGACGGTCACCACCAAGAACGCAGAGGCCTTTTCATACGAGCCGTACGCCATCGCGTGGGTGCGGATACTTCGGACGAGCGTAGTGCGTCGTGACGCACCCTACGCGGATTTCAACAAAACGTTCGCGAAGGTCAGATTCGAGTTGATTCCCGCTGTCGGGATGAATAAACTGGCGTCTACCATGTCTGGACGCGGTTAGTTTGTCTTCCGTTCACTCGCTTCAATTAATCGCTCGATTCAGTCGCCCATCCACCACGTGCGTCTTCGCTTCGCACTCTCGTCTTGTTCCCATTCCGAAAGGAGCCTTTTTATGAGACGAAACCCACGCGGCTTTACGCTGATCGAATTGCTGGTTGTTATTGCGATCATCGCGATCCTCATTGCGCTTCTCTTGCCGGCCGTCCAGCAGGCGCGGGAAGCAGCTCGACGTTCGCAGTGCACCAATCACATGAAGCAAATCGGTCTGGCTTTGCACAACTACCACGACGTGCACCGGAAGTTCCCCGTCGGTGCGATGGGGGCGCCCGGTAACGGAACCTACGCGCTGGGTGGTTGGCGATGGCGAATCCTGCCATTCATCGATCAGGCCCCACTTTACAATCGACCGACAACACCGGCGCCCGTTTGGCGGACCTGCGAGGGGAATGCCCAGGACTATCACCTGTTTTGGACCGGTGTCCTTATTCCCCTCTACCACTGTCCTTCGAGCGCACTCCCGATGGTCCAGAAGGCAGCCTGCTACAGCAGTTGTACGACCCCGTGTTTGTCGTTCGAACGACACGACTATGTCGGCATCATGGGGGCCAATCCAGACCCGGTCGGCCGCGACGAGACGGACGGCGTTCGTTGGGAATGCAACTACGGCTGGACCTACAACACAGGGCTCTTGATCGGCGGCGACTGCCTCGGAATTCGAGATACCATCGACGGGACGTCCAATACGATCATCGTGGGCGAGCAGTCCGGCAACGCATGGTCGTCCGTCCGTTCGGCCTACCATTCTGGCTGTAGCAGCGGTCTCTATGCCAACACAAGTGTGAAGAGAAATCTTGAACTCGGGACCGCCAAAAATGCAACGATGTACGCGCAGACCACGGTTGTGACAAGTGCCCCCAATCCCAAGTCCCTCCCGAGTGAAGGCAACACCGACTACGATCCCGCGGGCCCGCTTACGTCGTTTCACGCCGGCGGCTGTCACATTCTGCTGGCGGATGGCGCTGTTCGCTTCTTAGGTGACAGTACAAATGCCACCATCTGTCGCGAGTTGGCGGTCCGCGACGACGGCAATGTCGTGGGCGAGTATTGATCCGAACGCACCTGACACCGAGAAGGCCCCTGCACATTCGTGTCCGCAGGGGTCTTCTCTTTGAATTCCCTGTCCTGGATCCGAAAAGTCTGACAAGCAGGAGAGACCACTTGAATCGTTGTATCTTTGGAATTCTGATTCTCATCCCGTGGCTTCTGATCGGCTGTGCCGACGACGACGGGAAAACGACTGCCGTCGTCACGGGGAAAGTCACGTTGGATGGTGAGCCATTCCACAAGGGATCACTGAGCTTCGTCTGCCTCCGGAGCGGAACCGAATTCCACACGGAACCGGCAGACGATGGTTCTTACACGATCGAGATCCCCGACGTCGAACTGGGCGAGTCGTTCGGCGTCTTTATCGGACCACTCATTCCGGAAGAAGTGCCCGTCGACGCCAATGACAATCCACTGCCCGATACACCTCCGGAATGTCCCAGCAAGTATCAGGAATACTCCACCAGTGGGCTATCCGCCGTGATCGATCAAAGAACTGGTAATTCGTTTGACTTTGAATTAACATCAAAGTGAACCTCTACTCAGATGTGGTCGACCGGGTCGTGGTGAAATTCTTTCGGCACGATTCACGCGGCGGTTTGTGTCTTCAAATCTCTGAAGCCGCACCGGCACCAGTCACGCACTTTCAAACGATGTCGCACACGTTTTGTGGTGGCTTGGGACGTCATGTCGCTTCTCTCGCCAGTGTCGAAATGCCCGCAACTCGCGCCTCCACCGGAGACCGATCCGGCGAAGCTGTCTCCGACGTTTGTCTCGGAATGGGTCGACCGACTTCTCGCCGCAGCCATCGAAGTCCGCGCGAGTGACATCCACCTCAACCCGGACGCCGAGTCGCTGCAAGTCCTCTGGCGGTTGGACGGGATTCTGCAACAGGCCGCGGCGTTGCCCAAGGCCATCGCGCCCAACATCATCGCCCGGCTGAAGGTCCTCTCAGAACTTCTCACCTACCATACCGAGATTCCGCAGGAAGGGCGTTTGCGGCGTGGCCCGCTGAATGTCGAAATGCGTCTAAGTACGTTCCCCACGATCTACGGCGAACGGGGCGTCATTCGCCTGTTTATCGGAGCACAGCAATTTCACTTCATTGACGATCTTGGACTGCCCGGCGACCTGCGACCACGCTTTGCCGATCTGCTCCGCGAGACGGCGGGCGTCGTCCTGATGACCGGACCGGCCGGCAGCGGTAAGAGCACGACAGCCTACGCGGCGCTGCGGGACCTGCAATCCGAGCACGGCGTTCAGAA
>CALJUK010000468.1 GCA_937975745.1 uncultured Planctomycetaceae bacterium
CACCCCCGCCAGCATCGACATTGACCTGAACGTCAATCGCGGGCATGATCCGCACCCCACGATCAGACAGTTTCGTTCTGGACTTCCCCCCATCCCATTCGTCCATCACGTTTCCTGACAACATTTCCATTGCGACTCACGCGACCGCACAACGATCTGCGGGATGGCGTCTTTGAACCTATTCCATTTCCCCGCTTGCTGACCGCCCAGGAGTTCTGAGGAATGCGGCCCCGGTTGTTGCTTGATGCCTGTCTGTCTCTCGGCGAACCCCGCATCCTGGTCGTCGGTGACCTGGCAGTGAACTGCGAAGTTCACGGTCAGCCGTACCGTGCCCATCCGGCCTCGCCCGTCATTCTGTTCCAGCAAACCTGGGAGAATCAGATTCCAGCCGCCGCCGCCGGGATCGCCCGGACGGCCCAAGCCTGGGGAGCCCACGTCACTCTGGCTGGCATCCTGGCGACCGATCCGCTCGGCCAGCAACTTCGCGAATCGCTGATCACCGACGGTGTCGACTGCTCGCCCATCATTCACACACCCGACAGATTGACCAGTGTCTTTGAAACATTTGCAGGGGGCCCACCCCAGGCCGACGTGGCAGCCGTCAAAACAGTTCCCCGGATCGACCGGCATTGGCGAGACATCTCGACTTCGTCCGTAGCCCGGATGCTGCAGCGTCTCGAACAGCTCGACTCGTCGTTCAACCTGATCGTCATGGCCGACTGGCAACTGGGTGGCATGACCGACGCCGTTCGGCATGCGGTGATGCAGTTTGCCAAACGACGCGACATACCCATTGCGACCGTGACGTCGCAGTCGGAAACAGGGACAACGCCCACCGATGCGACCGCCTTTCACCTGTCCGCTGGCGTTCGCGCGGATGGTCACGCAGCGGACAACGATTCGTACGATCCGTTGGCACAGCGTGTCACGCAGCGCACCGGACAATCTGGTGGGATGCTGTGCGTCCGGACGTTGGCCAACGGCGCGTTGGTGGCCAAAGAGACTTCGCTGTCGGCAGCACGAACTGGACGCTCTGCCAACAAGCCGGAGACGTCATCCGATGCGGACGGTGATGCACGGCCTGCTGACTGCAGTGCGCAGTGCAGGGCGAGTGAACCTGCGAGTGAACTGCTCGAAACGCAGGCCGCTGTCATGGCTGTCGCATGGTCGTCTCAACTGACTGCGGCCTCCATGCTGGGCTTAGCTGCCTCGGCCGGTCAACTGGCTTTGCACGACGACCGCAACGAGTCCTGTCCGCGGTTGGTTCCTGTCGGCCGGGATGACCTGCTCAAGCAACTCCTCGCGACGCAGACTCAGCCGGAAGACAAAGTTCTCGCGCGGTCGCAACTACTCCTTCAGGCGCGCGCTCATCGCCGGCTTGGACGGTCGGTCGTCATGACCGCTGGCTGCTTTGATTTGATGCACGCGGGTCATCTGGTGTCGTTGCAGGCGGCTCGACAATTGGGTGACTGTCTCGTTGTGGCAGTGAACAGCGATGCCAGTGTCCGCGGACTGACCAAGGGGCCCGACCGGCCCGTCAATTCGGAAGCCCATCGGGCGCTGATGCTGGCCGGCTTGAGCTTTGTCGATATGGTCACCATCTTTGACGAAGCCACTCCGATCGATCTGCTGCGGGAACTTCGTCCCGACTGGCTGGCCAAAGAGGGCAACGACAACCCGGCCGAAATCGTCGGTCGCGATCTTGTCGAAAGCTATGGCGGCCGAGTGGCGGCTGTCGGACATCTCCCCGGCATGTCATCGACCGAGATGCTGCAACGGATCCTGCGGGCTGCCAAGTCCGAACAACAGTCGACCTTGGAAGGCTCCGTCACGGACCGCCGCGTCGCCTGAGTCGGCGTGTCCGCTTGTGTTCAGCACGGCGGGGATCAATCCCGCCGCTCAGAAGCGGGCGAAGTGACGGTCGAGTCGGGTTTCACCGAAGAGTGGTCTGCGGCTCGGTGCGACTGTGTGAAATCCCGGCCTTGCGACGGATTGGCTCGCAAGCAGCCCGACTTTTCGTTTCGCATATTCGCGCCGCGGCCCGGCTGAGAACGTTCGCCGGATTGCGATGCCGGACGGCTGGCCGGGCGAATCAGCACTTCGCGAATCTGGCGGAGTGTCCCATCCAACTGCCACCGCTGGAAGTAATTGTAAACCGTGGTCCACGGGGGGAGATCGTGTGGCAACATTCGCCAGGTGCAGCCCGTCTGCCAGCGGTAGTTGAGCGCATTGATGACTTCGCGAGGATCCGTCGTACGATGCCGGCCGGACCCTCGTTCGGGCGGAATGCAGTTCTCCAGCTCGGCCCACTGCTCGTCGCGAATATCGCTGGGATAGCTACGGCGAGGGATGTTCCGACTCGTTCTCCTGCCTGGTTGCTTGTCCGGATCACAACGTTTCTCGCCCTGAATGCCTGGCAACGCCTCACCGAAACGATCTGTATGGACCTGTTGTGTCATCTTATGCGCTTTCCGACAAATGGTGCGAGCTGCCGCAAAAGCTCCTTCAGCTGGCTGGCCCGGTTTCTATTGACTCTCCTCACCACAAGTGTATACTGACTACCGACACGTACTGTCAAGACAAAATGTTCATTACAGACCATACATTGTTCGAAATGCAATTAAGCGACACTTTTCCGCCCTGTTCACCCACGAGCTGCAGGAAACCATCGGGAGACGTGACATGTCACCAGCCGACTTTGAATTGCACGGACCGACCGTTGGAACACGGATCCGCACCTTGCGACTCGAGCGGGGTCTGACGCTGGCGGAGCTGGCCCGGATGTCCGACTGCTCGCGCAACGCGCTGCACCGATTGGAACAGGGAGACGTCGAGGTTCCCCGCTTTTCAACGATCACGCGGTTGGCCCGGGCGCTTGAGATTCCGGTCCGATCGCTGGTGGATGCGGACGAACCTGAAGCGCAGGCCGATTCTCGGGAGTCGGTCCCCGAACCGAGCGATAGTGCGCGCGAGCAATCAACCCGTTCTGCCTGGGACGAGGCGGAACAGTTCGATCGCAGTACGAACAATGTCGTCGACGAAGTCTATGCACAGCATCCGGAACTGTTTGTCGGTTGGACCAACGAAAACTGGCAGGAGCTGTACAGCGTGTTTGGCACGGGGGGAGCCCTCAACTACGACGGTGTCATTCGCATGGCCGACCGGATGAATCGGCGGGGGGAGACAGTCCGCCAGCTGGAAGTCGTGCTGGAAACGCACTTGGCGGAAGTGGCTGAACGGCTGGTGGCCGCGTTGTACCAGTCGATTACCGTCCGACGAGACGCTGGACCGGGAACCAGCGAATGGAGCCCGCATGGTGCGGGATCGGATCGCATTCGTCCGACGGCACCCCCTCCTCGTCGTCGGGACCCCGACCGTGGCCAGGACCGCTTTCGGGCGTAATGCCCCAGCAGCTCACCGCAGGGGAGACGGGGGGATCGCAGGGGAAGACGGGCTCATGTGTCAGGGAACGACATCGGTTGGCGGTAGAGTTGCCACCAGTCGCGCCGCAGGCGAGAATGCCTGACGCGGCGAAAACACGAAAACCGTGTTGAAGCCTGAAAGGTGTCGAAGCCTGAAAGAGGAGACGGCCGTCCGGAGACGCTCCGGGGTATTTGGCGGCCACAACAGCAGGAGAGCCGACATTTCTACGACGACGTCTACAGAAGTGGCCTACCAGACCTGTATTCGGCCGGATTGTCACGAGCGATTTCCAATCAGCCGGGTGATGTCGGTCTGCCCGCATCATGGCAGCCTGCTCGATATCCGCTACGACTGGGACCGGGCTGCCCTGCCGGGATCGCTGCGCGAATTCGAGGCCCGCTGGCAGACGCGCAATCGGCCGCTCGATTTCAGTGGCGTGTGGCGGTTCCGCGAACTTCTCCCTTTCGCCCCGGAAGAGATGCTGGTCACCATTGGGGAGGGGCAAACACTGCTGCAGAATTCGTCCCGTGTAGCCAATTATTGTGGCATGCAGCTGAACTCGCTGTTCCTGCAATACGAAGGGCTGAACCCGTCCGGCAGCTTCAAAGACAACGGGATGGCCGCCGCCAGTACGCATGCCCGCATGGTGGGTGCCAAGACAGCCGCCTGTGCCAGCACGGGAAACACCAGTGCTTCGCTGGCTGTCTTCGCCAGTTCGACCGGCCTGTTCAAGGTGTTGGTGTTCATTGGCAGTGGAAAGATCGCCTACGGAAAACTGTCGCAGGCACTCGATTACGGCGCCCGCACCGTGCAGATTGAGGGGGACTTCGACGACGCTTTGATGCGTGTCCGCGAAGTCTGCCAAGAGATGGGCATCTATCTCTGTAACAGTGTGAACCCGTTCCGCCTGGAAGGCCAGAAGACAATCATGTACCGGGTGCTCGAATCGCTCGGGTGGGAGACTCCCGACTGGATCGTTGTCCCCGGAGGAAACCTGGGGAACTCCAGCGCCTTCGGCAAGGCCTTCGCCGAACTGAAAGAACTGGGCCTGATCGACCGCATTCCCCGCCTGGCCGTCATCAATGCACAGGGGGCCAACACACTGTATCAGCTGTATCACGAGCAAGGAATTCGCTGGAACAACGGCGCATTGGACCGGGACAGCATCCAGAACTTCTTCTCGGAGATGGACAGCAAACAGCGGCGGGCCGACACTCTGGCGACGGCCATTGAAATCAACCGGCCGGTCAATTTGGAGAAGTGTTTGCGGGCTCTGGAAACGTGCGACGGTGTGGTACGCGAGGGCGACGACCAGCAGATCCGCGATGCCAAGGCGCAGGTCGGTGCCGGTTGCCTCGGTTGCGAGCCGGCCAGTGCGGCCAGCGTCGCCGGGACAAAACTGCTGCGGGAACAAGGGGTCATCGCCCCCAGTGACCGCGTGGTCTGCATTTTGACGGGGCACGAACTGAAAGATCCGACGGCCACGGTCGCGTATCACTCGGCCGATCGGGACCTGTTCGAGGCAACATTGGGGAAGCGTGGCGTCCGACAGGCCGCTTATGCGAATCACCCTGTTGTGGTTGCCAACGACCTCGCTACAATTATGGAAACGCTCGAAGACTTTCGTTGAGCGAGGCAAAGACCATGAGTAGCCCGTTCGAGGAATTAGAGTACCTGGCCGACTACCTCCCCGAAGAAGGCGAGGCAGTCCTCGTAAGCCGGATGGGGGGCGAACTGCTCTGCGAGTCGTACGACTACGAGCGGGACAGCCTGGCCGACCCGGAGTTGTACGGCCGACTGATTGAAGCCACCGAGCAGTTGAACGCTCGAGGGACACTCCCCGTCTGGGTCGCGACGCTGACGTTGTTCTGGTCCAGCGTCGGAATGCATCGGCTGACCGGTCTGGGCTGGTCCGCCTGGTATTGGGATCTCGGCCTGGCGATCGGCATTGCAGCCGTCTGTGCCGGCTGGATCCGTTTCCGTCAGGCAACCTCTTTCCGCCGCGATGTCCAGCCGATGCTGATCGCGCAACTGCGCCGTCGAGAAATCAGTCGTCACGCCCTCCTGGGGGCGATCCGCCATCGCCCCGAGTTGCGAACTCTGCTGGAACGAATGACGCAGGCGGACTGGACGGTTCGACCTACGGAACAGTGATCTCGTCCATCCGAATCACTTCGAAGTCACTGCCGCGAATCTGCTTCAGTGTCCGCAGCTGCTCGTCATCCCAGCGGTGATCGGGAGCACCGGACAGAAACCAGTCGCCGCCGTTGTCGGCCAGAATCATCCCGTAGCGTTTCAACGCCGTCAAAATCACTCGGGCCTGCGGCGGGTAACCGTCGACATCGAAGGTTCCCTTCAATCGAACCCGCATTCCCATCGGCGGGAGATTCGGGCTGTCATTGCGACTGGCACAGTGCGTGGCGGGCGGTGTGTAGGCCCGGCGAGAACGGACCACGGTAAACCGCAATGCGTGGCGAATCTCTTTCTGCTCGACGACTTCATCATAGCGGACCAGACCGGGGAAGATCGGCAGACCGGCTGCATCAGCACTCGTCCAGCCATCCGGACGATGCGGATGCTCTGTCAGGTCGAAGATGGCTGCGGAGTCCGCCTGCCACGCTGTCCCGAGAAAACCGCGGACCGAATGGAACAGTTCGTACAGCTTCAGGTTGTCCCGATCCAGGACGATGACGTGCCGGTCCCCCCGGGCGTTTGGTTCACCTTCGATCGGTGCATTGGCGGGAATCGGATACGGGCCCGGATCGCTCTCTCCGGGATACGCCACAATCTCCAACGGGACCATCGGTTGGTCGCCACCGACAACCACGTAGGGAATGCCGATCCGCGAACCGTCCCACATGCCGGCCGCAAAGTCGGGATGCAGTGTCTTGTCGAGTCCGATACTTGCGATCAAAGTTCGGGAATTCGGATCGACCGGGGCATTCGTGATGACCCGGTTCCAGGCATTGTCTTCCGGGAACGGACGAAACCCGTTCAGACTGCCGCCGATCCCCAACTGAATTCCACGCCCGCCGGACGACTTCTCTGGATTGGATACCGGAGCAGACGTCTCTGCGACGAAGCCAGCCACGTCCGGAACCGACCGATCCGATGACGGTGGGGCCTGACTTGTCGTTTCGCCCGAATTCACCGCGAACGAATCCGCCTGTGCCGCAGCCGGTTGACGCCCGGGAGAAAAGAAACCGGAGGCAAACAGTCCGGCCAACGTGACAACGGCCAGGCTGCCAAATGCGAGGTCGCGGAGTAAGAATTTCGGGGGAGACATGCGAACCTCCGGCGTGGGGAGAACAACAACTTGCGTGCGCAGGATGTGCACAAGAGCAACTCAACTGTTCCCGAGTCTAGCATGCAACACAGTCCCGATGCGTGGAATCGACCGTAACCCCATTTCGAAACAACGACCGCTCGCAACGATTCTGTGGCCTGGACCCGTCACACCGGATCGGCCAGCCCGGATCGGGAAGAGTGTGAAAGCCCCGGCGTACCGCAAAGGGCTCTCATCGGAATGACGCGACCAACCGGTTAACCGGCAGGGAGTTGAGTCCCACATCACAGGCGGTTTAAAATCACTGGTCGAATTGATGAACCAACCCCCAGCCGTTTGACTCGCGAGACAACTCTCCGCCGAGCGAACTGTGCGCAGTGTGAGGAGCTCCCGATGTCTCGTCGAAGTGTGTGGTCAGCGGTCTTCGTTCTTGGAACAGCCGTCGGCCTGGGAATGGTCGCTGTGGCCGATTCTCAGGCGGCCGACAAAGCCCAGCCGATCAAAGCTCTGCTGATTACCGGGGGCTGCTGTCACGACTACAAGGTCTCGGTTTATCAGCAACCTGGCTGGGCGAAAAAGTACGACGTCATCGTGCATAACGAATGCTTCGGCGGAGTGACCGACGACGCATTCGTGCAATCGATCGCCGCCGCTCATCGCGAAGGGACGGCCGCCGTCTTCATTCACTGTGCGCTGCACAGTTACCGGTCGGCACCCCTCGGAGCCGACAGCTGGCGGGAACTGATCGGCGTCACATCACGACGGCACGAGAAGCACCGCCCGGTCACCGTGAAAACGCTCAACGCGGGGCATCCCGTCATGCTGGGCTTCCCGGCCGAGTGGAAGACACCCAACGGCGAGTTGTACATCATCGAACGTGTCTGGCCGAACGCCACTCCGCTGGCCCAGGCCTACGGCGAGGACACCCGGCAGGACCATGTCTGCATCTGGGCCAATCACTATGGCAAGGCACGCGTGTTCGGCACGTCGCTCGGCCATCACAACGAAACCATGAACAACGACATCTGGCTGGGCCTGGTATCGCGTGGTCTGTTGTGGTCGTGTGGGAAGCTGCAGGACGATGGCACGCCGGCTGTCGGTTACGAGGGAACCGGCATCAAGCCGATCGTTCTCCCCGAGCTGAAACCCGAGCCCGACCCCAAGTCGAAGAAGTGACCCTCATTCGCAATTTCTGAGCGGCGGGG
>CALJUK010000469.1 GCA_937975745.1 uncultured Planctomycetaceae bacterium
TGTGCAGTGGTGGGGCGTGGTGGTGGGGAGGGGGGGGGGGGGGGGGGGTGGGGGGGGGAGGTGTGGGGGGACGGGCGCGTATGGGTAAGAGAGGCTGCAAGTGTGAATGGGTCACATCTGGAGAATGCGCGGCTAGGCCGATCCACTCGGGCGGCAGCGAAGCGACGCTACGACTCCGGAGTCTCGGCTGAGAGCTTGTCGGGACGTTGTGCTTCCGCGGGAACGAACGCGCCAGCGGCAGACTCTTCCGTCTTCGTCATCGCAGCAGGAGCGAGCGCCTCGAAGTTGGTCCCCAACGGCATCCGCCAGAACTCCGCTCCCTCCTGCAGAACGAGCGAGTCGGCCCCGACCTCTTTGACGACCATCGATCGCGTCCCGATCTGGATCGAGGAACCGGCCGTAACGACTGCTCGTTCGCCTCGGCCGCGATGCATGAGCCACGCCTGACGTGCGCCGTCGATCTCGACAGACGCGATGAGATAGGTGTCTCGGGCGGTCGTATCGGCGGGAGGTGTGGAAGTGACTGTCGGGGGCGGCTCCGGGCGGGAGGGCTCGGTTGACTGTGGAGTCGAAAGGGCGAAAGGACTGGCCGCCAGAATCGCGGCCAAACGGTCCAGAGTTGGGGGCGAATCTGGGTTCCGCAGTGGGAGTAATTGCAGACGGGTTCCCGCCTGGTGCGACCGCACTCGGGTGCCGGCTTCTCCGCGGCGAATCGTCCAATTGTGCCCATCACGGGCCGCAACGGTCACCAGTTCGAGTCCCAGGCGTGCTTGAAAGGGCGTTGTCCTGGGAAAGCCTTCTTCCTGGCGAACAGTGGCCGTTGACTCGCCAGTCGTGGCCGCGAGGTTCTGGTCGAGAACCGTTTCAGGAAAAACGAAACTGCGTGGTGTGGCCGTTGTGAATGACAGACCCTCGGCCGTAAGGATAAAGTGCATTCGGTCAGTCGGTTTTGTGCCGAGCGGTTTGATGACAAGGTCGTCAATTCGGTGGGCCAGTTCGACTCGGTCAAAGAGTTCGAGAAACTGCAGCAATTGTGACAGTTCGCTTTCGCCTTCAAGCGAGACGTAGACTGAAGTGAACAGCTTTTCGCGACCAGAAACACGCCTCCCGGGTGCGATCTTCAGTTTGTCGAAGTCAAATGTCAGGGCCAGTTCCGTCAGCCACTCCTGGTAGAGTCGTTGCGCATCGATTGGGTCGGATGGCAGCGAACGGGTACTCCACTCTTTAATCTGTTGCGTGTGGCGAAGCAGTAAGGCCATTGTCTTGGATCGGTCGGACTGGAGATTCTCCCGTTACGTCAAACGATCTTGCCGATCGCTAACACGGCCGCACAGCAGTCGATTCACCGTCGGCAGGCCGAACCAGCCAATCAGGCAGACAGCCGCTGCGATGGCCAGGATGCGTTCCCGTTTGTTCATAGACGGGCCTCCTTATCGGTGTCGGTCTTTGCCGGCGGAGGCTCTGTCAGATCAGCGGGAACGCGAACATCGAGCGCAAACCGAAACGGATGAGTGTCTCGGGTTGATTCCGCAGAAATGGACTGCGGCTGGACCTGGAAGCCGATATCGTCAAGTTGGCGGTCCTGACTCCCCACGTCGGCACGATTCGCGGCGTAAGTGTCGGCCTCGATGCGGGCAGGATACGGGCCGGCAATGACGGACATTGACAGATCGCCGAGCAGAATCCGATCTCGTGGCAGGAGTCCGCTGTGAAGTGTCGCCCAGACGTCCGGCCAGGAGATCCTCCGAGCCGACCATTCGCGGACAGCCGCCGCTTCCGCTCGAGTCCGGCCGCTCGACTCCAGGCCCCGATCCAGTTGTTCCAGCGTTGATTCCAGGTCGGCGATCTGCCGATCGATTGTCTGCACACGCCAGGCAATCAGTCCCCATGTAACCAGGATGAGGATCGCGACGGTGGCCGCTCCGATGATCCCATACGTCCGCCGTCGGTCTGGCTTTTCGATGGCTCGGCGGGGATGCAGAAAATCGATGGCCGGGAGTGACGGGTGGGCAATTCCCGCAAGCAGCCCAAGCGACGCCGCGTACTGTCCGAAGTGTCCGTCGGCCGCCTCGGCATTGGCCGCTGCGTACGTCTCCCACGGATCGAACAGTTCGACGGTGTATCCCAGGTTCTGCCGAATGGCTTCGGCGAGTTCTTCGTTCTCCTGCTTGGGTCCAAGGACCCATGCGCGATCGACTTCAACCCGAGATTCGTTGCGCGCGAACGCGCCCATCGCTCGCCGCAGCTCGGTCAGAACGCCGCCGACTTCGAGTTGACCGTCGGCCGTCAAACCCCGGCTGGCATGTGCCATCAGAAGGTGGCGGTCACGAACCAGCGAGAATTCCAGTCTCTCCCCATGTCGGGCAATGACCAGATTGGTTTCGGTGGCCGCGAATCGCTTCAGACGCGATTGCTCGAGGACCAACTGAGCCGTCGTGACCGGGCTGACAGCAATTATCACCGGTTCCAGACCGGCCGACTGTAAAGCTTGCAGAATCGTTGTCTTGCGGCTTTGCGGAATCGTAAAGACCAGGACTCGCAGCGACTCTGCCTGCGCCGGCTGAGGGTATGGGAGAAAAACAAACTCCAACTCGTCCACAGACGTCGCCGTGCGAGATTCAATCTGCAACCGCACGATGTCGGCGACCTCGTCGGACGA
>CALJUK010000470.1 GCA_937975745.1 uncultured Planctomycetaceae bacterium
CGCCGCGTCGTCCCAGCCGCTTCTCTGGAAACGTGCCGCTGGAATCGCCATTCCCCCACCAGGACCGGCTGAAGATTCCCGTCGACCTGCATGTCTGGCCGACGCGACGAAGCTATGTCGGTCAGCCGACCGTGGAAGTCCATCTGTTCGGCGCACCAGCACTCCTGGAAATGGTTCTGGCGGAGGTCTACCGTCGCGGCGCTCGTCCTGCCCAACCGGGCGAGTTCACCTTACGGGCATTCCTGAGCGGTAAGCTCGACCTCGTCCAGGCGGAAGCTGTTCTCGGCGTCATCGATGCCGGCAACTCGCACGAGCTCGAACTGGCGTTGTCGCAACTGGCGGGAGGACTCTCCGGAAGGCTGCACGTTTTGCGGTCACAACTGCTTGAGACGTTTGCCGACCTGGAAGCCGGGTTGGACTTCGTTGATGAGGATATCGAGTTTGTCAGCCGCGAGGAGATTCGGCGGCAGCTCAACTCGGCCAGTCAGCTGCTGGCGGAACTTGCGACGGATGCGGAGCTGCGGCTGCAGATCTCTGACGCGCCCCGGATTGTTCTTGCCGGTTTGCCCAACGCCGGGAAGAGCACGCTGTTTAATGCGCTGGTTGGCGAGCGTGCAGCGCTGGTTTCTGCTACCGCCGGGACAACGCGTGACTATCTTGAAGGGAGGGTTGTCACGCCGGGGATGTCGTTCGACCTGATCGATACGGCCGGTTGGGAACTCACGTCGGAACAAATTTGCGAGGTTGCCCAGAAGCTCCGCCGCGACCAGATTGACCGTGCCGATCTCGTTCTGTTGTGCGTCCCGGCAGTCGGAGAGGATTCTGCGCTGTCGACGTCGGCTGAAGAAACGCTTGTACGCGAACTTGCCGAGAGTGGTCGGCCAATGCTGCGTGTGTTGACCAAGGGCGATCTCAGGGAGTCGCCTGAATGGGAATCGTCTGCCGGCGAAGTGGCCGTCAGTGCCGTCAGCGGTGCCGGCCTGAACGTGCTGCTGCACGCGATTCAGGATCGGTTCAGCCGCCAGGAGCATCGGCAGCGACAATTCATTGGGATGACGGCGGCCCGTTGTCGCGAGTGTCTGCGGTCAGCCCTGGACAGCCTGCGTCGGGCGATTGATCTGATCGATACGGCCGCCGGCGACGAACTTCTTTCGATCGAGATTCGTGAGGTCCTGGATCACATCGGCGAGATTGTCGGTGCGGTCTACACGGATGACCTTCTCGACCGGGTTTTCAGCAAGTTCTGCATCGGCAAGTAACGTCAGGCGAACGCGCCTTGGTGTTACTCCTCGTTAGACTCCGAGAGCGGATGGACGAACTGATGCCCTTCCGGCCGGACGGTCAGGACTGGGCAGGGCGCTTTGCGAACGACGCGTTCGGCCACATTTCCCATCATCAGATGCAGCGTTCTACCGCGACCGTGTGTGCCAATGACCATCATGTCGATGTTGTTTGCAACGGCATCTTTAATGATTTCGACGAACGGCTGGCCGTGTACCCAGCGGTAGGCCACTTCGATCCCCTGGAGGTCTTCCGGCAGGATCCAACTCTCCAGGCGTGTCTGGGCGAACGTTTCGAAATCTTCCCGCGATGGAAGGGGGAAACTTTCGAACATCGGCATGTAAATGACTGGGTCTTCAATGACGTGCAACAGGTGGAGTTTCGCGCCGAATCGGTGGGCAAATTCCAACGCGTATTTCGTCGCGGTCAACGACGGTTCGCTGAAGTCGGTTGGCAAGAGAATCTGCTGCAACTGAAGCATGGTGGAACCTCCCGATAGCGTTGTCCGCTGTTCTGCGACATCCCGCGTGAAAGAGGCTCCAGCTTAGCCGAACCGTCGCTGCGGCTCCAGACGGTCGTCTGTTCTGGCGAGGGGAAGAGAACCGTCCGATTTGCTGGCACGACCGTGCTGGAGATTCATCGCTCAGCTGACTATGATGCGGGACCGACGAGATGCCTCTGTGGAACTACGATTCCGTCGCATTCGGCAAGACGAAAGTGGGAAGGAATACTATGCAAAAGTGGCCAATCGGTGTGTTTGCGTCAGTGGATGCCGGGCTGGGTGTCCATCTGGATGTCGCGCAAGAGTTGGGCGTCCCCTCGGTGCAGGTCCACGCTCCTCATGCACAGACTCGTACCGAAGCTGTTGCAAAGGACTTTCTGGGGCGGTGTTCTGACGCGGGAATCACCATTACGGCCGTCTTTGGCGGCTTCGATGGTGAAAGCTATGCTTCGATTTCCCAGACGTCGGCGACGGTCGGCCTCGTTCCAGAGCAGACGCGTGCCGAACGTTTGCAGGAGATGAAAGAGATCTCCGACTTCACCACACTGCTAGGCTGCGATGTTGTCGCACTGCACATCGGATTTGTGCCGAAAGACCGGGCCGGCAGCAGCTACAAGGGGCTCATTCAGGCCACCCGCGAGTTACTGGACCACGTGGCCGCCAACGGTCAGAAGCTCAACCTGGAAACCGGGCAGGAACAAGCCGAAGACCTACTGGAATTCATCACCGACGTCGATTGGAA
>CALJUK010000471.1 GCA_937975745.1 uncultured Planctomycetaceae bacterium
GTTTGCAATCTCAGGGAACGCAGCGCGAGGACGGAGTGTGACGCTGCCTACCTGCCAGCGGATACCGTCGAGAACTTCGTTGTTGACCAGATCAGTGCGTGGGCGCAGAACCGCTCTGAAATCGAACTCGCCGTCGAGGCTGCCAGCAAATATCAGGGCGAGGAGGTCGCTGCGATCACGAGCGAGATCAATGCCGTGCGTGCTCAGCTTCGGGAAAAGCAAAGTGCGCTCAGTAACCTGATGTCGGCGATCGAAGCAGGCGCAGACTTCAAAACGCTGGGAGAGAGGATCATCACCCTGGAGAAAGACAAAGCGGCCGTCGAAGAACTCATCAACCGTCTTGAGTTGGAGCGAGCGGACCGAGAAAAACAGTCTCTTTCTGCCGAGGTTGCCGCTGAAACCTACTGCGACTTCCCGTTCATCGTCAACCGGCTGCGAGAAACGGGGGACCTGCACGGTCTTCGCGAATTGCTGTCGTGCTACATCGCCGCCATCGACGTCCACCAGCAGGAGGACGATCCCAGCAGCGGTCACATGGAAATCATGCTGTTCGAGGAAGAAATCCCCGGCTGGGAAGCAACCGCGCATCAAAAAACGCTCGCAGAACAGCCGTTAGACGGCCGGAACTCCGAGCGTATGAATCAGCTCCCCCGGTAGGATTCGAACCTACAACCTAGCGGTTAACAGCCGCTCGCTCTACCGTTGAGCTACAGGGGAATGGATTGTCCAAAGGGCGGTTTCCGGGAAGCTGGGGCAAACTGCCTGTTACCCAGGAAACGAGCCAATATATCGGCGGCCAACCGATGCCGCCAGATGGAGTTACGCCGATCCAGCGGTCATTGGAACTTCTGCACGAGAAATAGAGGATTCGGCGATTTCTTGCAAGTGAAGAAGACAAAATTGTCGTCGCAGAGGCAGGGGACTGGACGACTCTGGCCGCGCCGTCGTTTCCACTGGAATGTTCGGACATCGGCCGAAAAGGTGTTCAGTCGTCATGGCCGGGCGGGTCGACGCCGCGGATCTTTTCCAGCACAAGGCGGTTGCCGCGGTCGTTGTACTCGACGAGTGTCAGGAAGGCCTTCATCAGCATGATGCCCCGGCCGCTGGGGCGTTCGAGATTCTCTTCCAGCGTCGGGTCGGGCACGTCTTCTGGTCGGAAGCCTGCTCCTTCGTCCTCAATCTCGACGCGGACCTTCTCGTCGCTGATGTACCACTCGATGTGGACCGACTTTTGGGGGTCATTCCGGTTGCCATGCTTAATGGCGTTGATGATGCCCTCTTCCAGTGACAGACGCATTCCGAAAATGTCACGAGGCGGGTATTCGCGTCGCTCTAGCTCCCCGACGATCCGCTCCTGGACTTCCTGCCCTTTTGCGGTGTCACTCGGGATCGAAATCCGGCATTGATCGACTGCTGACATCGTGTGATGGAATTCAAAACCGGTTCAGATCAAAGCGTACCGGCGTGGAGTGTTTCTTGCGGACGACCACGGACAGTCACAAGGCCATGAATCGCCGGAGGCAACATTCGCACGCGACAGAGCAGACCAGCAGGGAGATGCGGAAAGGATTCGCCTCGAACCCGTTCCAAACCGTTTGGAGCGTGTTTTCAGCGAGCTTTCTGAGGACGACGACGAAGCGCACTGGGTTCTTGGAACGGCTTCTAGAGTCCTTCGAGTGCAGCTTCCTGGTCTTCGCGGATATCAAATAGCTTATTGAGTTTGGTGATGGCAAATACTTCGTAAATCTCGGGCCGAATGCTGCACAATCGCAGTTTTCCCCGAGCCTTTTTTACCTTCTTGTCCAAGGTGATCAGCTTTCCGAGGGCAGCACTTGAGAGGTACTCGACGTTGGTGAAGTCGAGGACGATCTTCATCCGGCCGTCTTCTTCAACCAATCCGAAGAGCTGGTTGCCGATGATCTGAATGTTGCCCTCGTCGAGGATCTTCTTGTCGACAAATCTGGCGACGGTAACTTCCCCAACATCTTCGATGTCGATTCGACGTTGACCCGTGGACATTCTGCCATTCCATTCTAGTGGGACGGACACAGTAGTTTGGCGGCGATGAGAACTCAGTCAAAATGCCCAGCGGTTGACAGTCAGAACCTGGCAGTATGAAAGCACCATCAACGCCACAGGACATCGTATTCTGCGATTAAGGCGACTCTGATTTCGAGGTGAATCGGTTGACTGATTGGGATGCGGCGCTGCCGCTGCCAAGATCATCCGCCCTGAACTCGCTTATGTCAAGTTTGAAACGTTGTCTGCTGCGGACTTTTGAGTGGGCGAAAGGTCGCTGACTGGACCACCTTACGTATCCTTCGCGAGTCACGCCGGTCAGATCGGACAGCACGCTGTGCGGCTGGGACGAGAATGTCTCTTGCAGCTCGGTGGATGTCTGCCAACGGCTCTCCCCCTGGTTGACCCGCACACTCCGACTGAGCCGGCGGGATGTCGTCGGAGCGCTTCGGAATCTGAACATGTTCCCCAGGTCATCGCCCGCCTGGGCGACAGGTCGCGGCCAGGTCACGAATCGTAGTCGCTTAATGCGACAAGAGGTTACGTCGTACGCGACAGGAACAGACGTCTGGTACGGGGAGGTGCGGCCTTTCAATTGCAGGGGAACGACATTGGCCCGAGCGAACGACTTGCGTTGGCCGGCCGCGCTGCTGGTTTGAAGGTTCGTGAGCTTTCGCTTTACTTCAGCCGGCTGAGTGTTTCCCACCTTTCCAAGTGACCGACCACCATGCCGGCCCATCGCGTTGTTGCCCTCGTTGTGCTGTTGCTTTGGGGAATCTATCCAAGTGGTCACGCGTTGGCAGGAGGTGACCTCTCATCAGGAGATTCAAGCGACGGCGCGGTGCAGTTTGTGCTACAGAACGGCCAACGGCTGCGGCCAGATTCTTTCTCCGTCGATCGCATCAATCAGTGTGTTCGGCTCGTCTGGTCTCGCACGTCATTGCACGGAGAGCGGATCGTTCCCATCGGGGAAGTGCGTCTCGTCGAAGTGGGAACCGTCACCCACGTTGTGGCGGAGACGGCACGCGACGGAGTTCACGCGGCAATCAAGGTTTCTCAAGCCGAATGCTTCCCCGAAGTTTGTCTCGCGGGATACCGTTGGTACCAGCCGCGCATTATTGAAATCGGCCAGCAGGTCAGCCAGTCGGATGCGACCGTTCCACCCGGATTGGGACGGGGGATGTCCTCGGAGAGCATCGTCAATATCCAGGTCAAAGCTGAGAGTGTTTCGCTGGGTGGCAAACTGGACCGTGATGGCCTGAAGGTCGTGGTCCTGGCGGCGGGACCGGGGGGAATGTCGGCGGGATGCCTGCCCGGGACAACTTGCTCGGTGACGTTGTGGGGAGCTTCTCAGCAGTTGGTCGCTCCCTATCCGGGCGAATACTTCGAGTCCCCGGGCAGAACCAGAGTCCTCGCTCGCTGGACGAAACAGTTGAGTACGGAAAGGGACGTCTGCTGGACGACGACCGACGGGCAGAAACTGGCCGTGCTGGACTTGCCGCTGCCGACTCCGCTGCCGGACCACGATTTGCGGATCTTCGGCTGGGGTGTTGTCGAAGTTGAAATGGCCGTGCCAGGGCAGGGCGTTTTCGCGAGTTTCAGTGATCCGCTGCGTCTGCGGTCGGACAACTTCCTACCGGCCACTCGACTGACGGAAACGGGTTCGCGATTTAGTGGGCTTGGGCCGACGAGTGATAGTCCGATGACATTTGGCCCGCCAAATTCACTCCGCAGTGGACTTTCTCCAGCTCGCGGAATCTTCGCCGTCCAGCCGTAACGTCAGGCATTTGGCGCTTCCTCCGGCTTTGATGAATTCGTCCAGTTCCGTGGCGTGGACTGTATAGCCGTGGGCCTCCAATGCCTTCGTCAGTCGCGGGCAGCCGGTATTCAGGACAATATGCTTTCCGATGACGACTGCATTGCAGGCAAACCGAGCCGCTTCTTCTGGTTCGACGACAATCGCAGTGGGGACTTCGTTCTCGATGACACGGCGTGCGTACTGGTCGAATGCCGCAGGGTACCAGATCAGTTCTGTCTGACTGAGTGGGCAGAAGCAGGTATCCAGGTGGTAGTAGAACGGATCAGCTAATTGCAGGGGCAGCGCACGGCATCCGACATTGTCTGCGACCCATTGGATGGCCTTGGCATCACTCCGGATGATGTATCCACCGAAAAGCGTCTCTCCGAGGAAGAGTGCGTCGCCAGCTCCTTCGAAGGGAAGATGATCGGGGATTTCGATGACTTCAAACCCATTCTCTGTGAACCACTTCCGAAAGACTGGTGTCTCCGGTTGGCGGGCTGCATGTCGAAAGTTGGCAAGAAACGCCTGGCGACGGTAAATTAGCGCCGCGTTGGCAGTGAAGACGAGATCGGGAAGTCCCTGTTTTGGGTCGACCCGGAGAACCTGGGCTCCGAGCTGCTGGATGAGGGCGTGCAAGCTTGCCCACTGTTCTCGGGCACGGTCCGTGTCAGCCTGCCGGCTGCGACTCATCCAGGGATTGATCTCATACTCAATTCCGAAGTAGTCGGGCGGGCACATGAGAATCGTTGGGGACGAGGGCTGCTGGTTCATGCGGTTGTTTCGGTGACGGCGGCTGGAGGGGCTATGCGCTGGACCGTCAAGCGATCATTCGATATGGATACCGCTGGAGGCGTTGCCTGTCGAGAGAAGAGTAGGCATCGAATCCCTTTGGATCGCAGGCGCCCTGTTGGATCGCACGTCAGGTAAACGGGTCGGCCAATTGGCGCTTCAGACCGAAGACGCTACAAACGGCGATGACCGCTGGGAAGTAGTCCCTACACATCATGTCTTGGAAGTTGGGCGACGGATTGCGAGGTACGGCGATGGCTACGACTGGGACGTTTCCAATCAACTGGGATCTGGAGTCGCTGGGGCCTCGGCCCGATTCCGACGAGTTTGCTCTTTTCTGGGAATCGTTTCGTAACGACTTCCACCGGCTGGCCGATGCGGCGGAGCAGCTTCCGCAGCCGTCGGTTGATTCTGGCGTCATCCAGGTTTGGAGTGATTTTCACATCGAATTGGGCAACCTGCTGACCCGTTCGGAAAGCGTGACATCACTGGCAGGCTGTTATTCCGCTGGTGACGCCAACAACCGTCGCTATCAGCAATTCGAAGCACAGTTGGCAACACTGCAGCCATTGCGGGAGAGAATCGCCGCAAGTGTGGAGTTCGCCGTCAGTGGATTGTCGGACGACGAATTTGAAGCCTTCCTGGCGGGAAACCCTGTCCTTGAAGAATTGAAGTTCTACTTTCAGGAATGCCATCGGAACGCGGCGCTTCGACTGCCGAAAGCGCAGGATCAGTTGGCGGCCGAACTGGCCGTCGACGGGATTCACGCCTGGGGGCGGTTTTACGATCGTGTCTCTGGCGCCTTGCGGGTTCCGCTGATGGAACGTGGGGAGATTGTGCAGAAATCCCCCGGCCAGGTGAGCATGGATGCGCCGTTTCGTCCCGTTCGCGAGAACAACTTTCGGGCTGCGGCAAAGGCGTGGGACGGGATCGCTGACTCCTGTGCCGACGCGCTGAATCATATCTCGGGAACGCGTCTAACGATCTATAAACGGCTTGGCGTGAAAGACCACCTGGAGATTCCACTCCAGCGTAATCGAATGGAACGCGCCACGTTGGAGACCATGTGGTCCACCATCGAAAGTCGTCAGGAGATGCTCGTCCGGTATCTGAACCGGAAGGCCGCATTGCTGGGTGTCGAACGGCTTGCCTGGTATGACCTGCAGGCGCCCCTGCCGAGCTATCTGCTGCTGCATCACGCGGCGCGGCGG
>CALJUK010000472.1 GCA_937975745.1 uncultured Planctomycetaceae bacterium
CTGGAGATATCGTGACTACGTCATCCGGGCGTTGAATTCGGACAAACCGTATGACAGGTTTCTTCAGGAACAAATTGCCGGTGACGAGTTATACAACTTTCGAGAAGCCGACGTCATCACACCAGAGATGATGGACGCACTGGTGGCGACTGGCTTCCTTCGGATGGCACCGGACGGAACCGGTTCCGACATCGTCGATACCGTGGAAGAGCGGTTCGAAGTGGTTGCCGACGAAATGGAGATTCTCGGCTCGGCGGTCCTGGGACTCACACTTCGTTGCGCCCAATGCCACTCGCACAAGTATGATCCCATCCCGCAACAAGACTACTACCGGTTGGTTGCCGTACTGCAGGGAGCCTACGACGTCTACGACTGGTTGAAGCCGACGTCGGTTGCGGGCCAATCGGACTCGAACGATTCGGTCCGTCGCTTTCTCGATCAGGTGACTCCCGACATCCTGGCAAAGTGGGAGGCGGCGCGAGATGCTGCACGAGAGCAGGCTGCACCAGTGGAGAAGCAACTTGCGGAACGGCGGCAGAGCTTACGGGAAAAGCATCTCGATACGCAACTGGCGGAACTTCCCCCAAGTCTGCACGACGACCTGAAACGGATGTTGCGGACTCCGAAATCGGAGCGGGACGACGTTCAGAAGTATCTGGCGTCCAAGTTCGAAGATCAGTTGACCCTGTCCGACGCCGCCCTCAGCCGCAAAGACAAGGATGTCGCAGCGCTCGAGAAGAAGATCAAAACGATCGAGTCGGAAATTCCACCCAAGCCCCAAATCGGCGCGCTGTGGGATCGCGGTGAACCCTCTCCGACGTGGGTGTTTCGACGGGGCCAGTTCAATAATCCAGGAGAACGGGTCGGTCCCGGTGCGCTTTCTGTGCTCACCTCTGAAGAAACACCGTTTCAAGTGGACCCTCAACCGCACTCGACGGGTCGCCGCCTTGCCTTAGCGCGGTGGTTGACCGACCCCCAGCATCCGTTGACCGCACGAGTCATGGTCAACCGAATCTGGTTCCATCATTTCGGGCGGGGAATTGTCGAATCGCTGGGGAATTTCGGCCGAGCGGGAACAAAACCCACACATCCGGAGCTGCTCGATTATCTGGCGGTGTCCTTTGTGGAAAATGGCTGGAGTCTGAAGTGGCTGCATCGGCAACTGCTGCTTACCGAGGCGTATCGGCAGGACTCTGCACAGCGAGACGAACACCTCGAACTGGACCCCGATAATCGCTGGCTCTCTCGGATGCCAATGCGCCGCCTGCGGGCGGAGTCGGTGCGCGACAGCCTGCTGGTTCTTGCGGGTCGGCTTGATACGCAGCCGTCAGGGCCTCCCGATGGTGTCCAAGTGCGTGGCGACGGATTGGTGACCTCGCAACCAAGCGACCGTGGTTACCGCCGGACGATCTTTGTTCAGCAGCGCCGAAAAGAGATCCCAACCGTGCTGGAAGTCTTCGACCTGCCGCAGATGTCTCCCAACTGTATCGAACGCCCCAATTCGACCGTCGCGCCACAGGCTCTGTTTCTTCAGAACAACGGACTGGTCCGCGAACTGGCGGCATCGTTTGCGGAGCGTGTGCTGTCCGAGTCTGAGACCCGGGCAGGTCGCATTGACGTCGCGTTTCGCTGGGCTTACGGTCGGCCCGCCACTCCGGAAGAATTGGATCAATCTCTGGCTGCGGTCGAGGGCCTCGCAGGTCGTTGGATCGTCGACCTGAAGGACGCCCCTCAAGCAGAAGGCGAAGCCGGCCAGCAAAATCTTGGTGACGATGCGACGCTCCGTCAGGCAGCGGAGAAACGAGCGTTCGAAAACTTCTGCCACGTTCTGATGAACTCGGCCTCGTTCTTGTTCATCGATTGAATAGGGCTGATATCAAACGCCCATCGGGTGTGTGAGGGGGACAGGCATGTT
>CALJUK010000473.1 GCA_937975745.1 uncultured Planctomycetaceae bacterium
GCCTCCTTGCAGTCAGTGCCGTCGCCGTTGGCTTCAGAAAGGCGCGTTTCCGATCTTTCCGCAGCGGAACATCGGCTGCGACAACCGCGTGGTCAACCGGGCCGCCGGATGCACGGCATTTCCGCCAAGCCGCAATCCTGGTGGCGTGTGGAATCGGATACTTCGCCTTGTTGCCATTCAACTAGAGAGACGAGTCACAAGACAAGGTTCGGCGTCATCTCGCCAAGATCCACGTTGTCGATTTCCAACTGGCCGAACACTCTGCCTGGATGGTCAGTCTGACGGGCTATGTTCTGCTGAGCTTTTTGCTAATGGGTGCTCTCACCCTGGATGTCCGTCGTAAAGGACTGCAAGTGATGGCAGCCCTGTTTGTGCCGATCGCCTCGGTGCTGCTGCAGTCCGTTCTGCTCGTAATCCGCTGCTGGACCGACCCCTTCCCCGAATCGTTGATGCCCCTGCTTGCCGCAGCCTGGGGGTCGTTTGCCGGAGTGTTGCTGTGGTTGGCAACCGGATCGTACGCAGTCCACTCGTTTAGACATTTCCTGCAAACGGACAGTCGCCGTGCTGTGATTGACTGGTTGGCGACGACGACTGTCGTTGCGATTGTCATTTTTGCGTGGTTGCCGTTCGACTTGGTTTCGTCGCTGAACATGCTTTCGGCAAAGACTGACGCAGGAGAATTGACACTCATACCATTCCGCGACACAACCTCGATCTCCTGGAGTCTGCTGGCGGGCACGGTAGCCGCGTTTCCAATTGGTGTCTTTGCAGGCACCGTGGGAACGCGTGGCAAACGGTCGGCCCGTTCCGTGTCCGAATCGCTCCCCATCGGGCTTCTGATTTTAGCCGGAGTCGAACTGGTCCAGGTCTTCATCCGCAGTCAACCCGCTTCCACAACCGATGTCCTAGCAGGAATTCCGGGAGTGATTGCAGGTGCGTGGTGGTTGGGAGACTCGCGGAGCCCACTACCGGGACAAGTGCGTGCCGCACTCCATCAGGCGGGCTACCTGCGGTTCCTCACTTACGAGTTGATGACCATTCTCTACGTCGTTTTTCTCTGCGGCATCCTGTGGGGACCGTTCCACTTCAATTCCAGCCAGTCATCCGTCAACGAAGAACTCGCTGGCATTCTCAGCTTGCCGTTCCAGAAACTGTATCCCCGCGGCGAATACGCACCGCTGGCGAAGGTGATTCTCTTTATTCCCTTGGGGGCTTCGCTGGGGTATTTGGTTGGCAGCATCGCAATCCCGCCGGGCGTGCGGCAGCTACTGCAAAAGATTGCGTTCGTTCTGTGCCTTTGCCTGGGAATTGGCATCGAGCTGATCCAGGCGTTCTTCCAGCCATATCGTCCGTCATTGGACGACGTGCTGTTCTACGCCGTGGGAGCGTTCATCGGAATGGCATTAGCGGCGCGACTGGCGATGGCACGACGGTAGTCACGGGGCATCGTCACGGCTGATTTCGTTCCGCTCGCTCTTCCTCACCGCTATGGCTGGGCACGGGCTGCAACTCGTTCCACGGTTTGAGACAGAGGCATAGCACCACCAAGAGCAGCACATTCTCCCAGAAATTGATCGCCATGATCAGTGGACTCAGCAGATGGAAACCCAAGATTCCAACCAACCACACCCAGAGAAATCGACGTGAAATGAGGCACAACGGCGAGAACGCTTCCAGCAACGTCGTCGCAAAAAAACCGAGAAGATAGACACGGAACCATACATCATTTGCGGCTAGCCAGCGTCCGAATGTCGTGGGGTAGTCGAGTGGATTATATGAACGATGCAACAGCCAGTACTTCATACTGTCGGTGTAGTACATACTCCATGGACCGTGGACCAGCCGATGCACGCCGACTGCGCAATAAAAGAACATCACTGCGATCACAATGGCCAGAATGGGCGCAGAGTACAGTTGCGGCCGGGCGGGCTGCCGGGCGGACGACATGCCGAATCCATCTCGGCAGGGAAACATTGCGAGAACAATCGCCGAATAGGTTAGTCCAAGTTCCGCATGATTGATGAAACCGAACGATCGCAGCAGCGTCTGATAGACGAGGAGGAGGAGGCATGTCAGCAGGGCTAGCCCAGAAATCCGTGCACCGAGTGTCATTCCGGCCAATCCGACTAGCAAGCAGACCTTCAGCAGCAGCAATCGATCCGGGGCAAAGATTGTATCCAGCAATGGATCGCTGAACGGTGCAAACAGTCCGGGCATGTGTACTCGTTCCCGTGGAATGACCGCGATCAGGTGGATTCCTTCGGGCAAGATCTTGAGGAACAGGATGCCAAACACCCAAACCCTTAACATACCCAGCGTGCGCGGACTGGAGTCGACCGCCGCCAGTGGGGCGCAAGCCGGTCGGAACTCCCACGCATACCTACCCGGCAGGGCTTCATCAGTTGAGATCCGCTGGCTAACGGACATTGTACAACTCTCTGCGCGGAACCCGGTCGTCACCCGGGTAATTGTCGATGGAAAATTGTCCGGCACGCACCCGGAGTGCCACGATTTTTCGGTCTGGGTGGTAACGGTTCCACAGGCCCATCAGCCTCTGCAGCGTGACGCGGTACAACGCCGCAAGCTCTCGTCGTCGCTCCCCCTCCGCCCGGAAGATATCCCCGAGCATCTGCCGCAACATAAATTGCAGGCGGTAACGCCCAAGCGCCGGAATGAACTCCCCGGGCCAGATAGCAAACTCCGTGCCGTCGGCTGTCACTCCGATATACTCGATCAGGACCACCTCAGCCTCTGGATCGACATCGGAGTACATCGTCCAGCAGACGAATGGAAAGAATGAGTGGTTTGTTTTCGTCATTTGGACGACCATTACCACCATGCCCAGGACGAGCAGGATCGCCAACCTCAACCAGCCGATCCCCGCGAATGTCTGACGCACGGATTCGATCCCAGCGACGAGCAATGTCACTCCAAGGTAGACAAGCCCTTCGACTGCAAGCCATATTCCGGCAAAGCCATCCGGCGGAAGGATCCACGACCTAATCAGTCCTCCCATCAGCATTGCAAGTGCCCAAAAGGCGATAGCCCGGAGCGCGGTCGTGCCGTCTAGACTCCAGGGAATGCCGCGCCGTGACGAACCTCTCGGCTCGCTTTCACCGACTGGTGTTGTCGTGCCCTGCACTTCGGTGATGGGTTGTGAGTTCATGATTTCTGCACCGAGCCCACTTCGCTGCCTGCCAGGCCCTCTGAGCGCGACTGTTCAGCCATCTGCCCGCTGGCCGAACTCAGTCGCCGCGAACGCGCCGAGGCAACTCTCCGATGTGGGCGGTACCGCCGCCGAATCGCGACCAATTCCCACAAGGCCCGAAAAAAGTCTCGCGGCCGTACTTTCGAGCCCGGAATGTCGCGCCACTCTTTGAGCGGGAGTTCGGCAATGTGGCTTTCGGGCAGGCTGCAAACCGTCGCCTGATCCTGCGTCAACAAACGAGCCAGCAGTTCGACGTCGAAGATCCAGCGACTGGCAAACGGCTCGACAAATAACCGGGAAGTCCATTCCCGTCGCCTGAGCAGCTTGGCCCCACATTGCGTATCGTAGACAGCCAGCTTCAGAGTGTGTGACGCCAGGTTCGCAAAGACTCGGCCGACATAATGCCTTACAGGATTGCGTTCGATTACACGGCCGAGCAGTTTGACTCGCGATCCCATCACCAGGTCCAGTTGTGGGTTCTCGTCGAATGTGGCAATGAAGTCCGGAATTGCCTTCAGCGGAGTGGCGAGATCGGCATCCCAGTACCCCACGAACTCGGCATCCGTCTCCAAGACTTTGAGGGCGCCCTGGCGCACGGCCTCACCATCG
>CALJUK010000474.1 GCA_937975745.1 uncultured Planctomycetaceae bacterium
CGTCAGCCATCTTGAGAAGCAGAAGCAGGACAACGAGATGCGGATCGCCCGCGATGTCCAGCGGGCGTTGTTGCCAGAAGAGCTTCCGCAGGCCGACGGATACGAGTTCTTCGCTTCGTACGAATCCGCACAGGCCGTTGGGGGCGATTATTACGACGCCATTCGTCTGGACGACGGCAAGATTTGTCTGTCGTTTGGCGACGTGGCGGGGAAGGGGGTCCCGGGCGCACTCATTATGTCGCGGATGGCCAGTTGTGTGCAGAACACGATGGACTTTGTCCACGACGTCGGAAAGGCCGTCGAGGCAATTAACAACCATATGTGCGCCAACGCGGTGGAAGGCCGTTTTGTGACGTACGTCCTCGTGATCCTGGACACCAGGAATCACGAGATGTCGCTCGTCAATGCCGGGCACATGTCTCCCATGATTCGTCTTCCGGATGGCACTGTGGAAGAATTCGACGAAGAGTCGGTCGGCTTGCCGATCGGTGTGATGGAGGATTACCCGTTTGAGGTTGTCACGCGGAAACTCAATCCGGGCGAGACTGTCGTGCTGTTTACCGATGGCGTCGATGAGGCGATGAATCCGGAGGGAGACCTATACACACTTGATCGCATGCGGGAGTTTATCAGTCAGAGCAGGCACAAGGCCGAGGAGATCGGACGCGCGCTGCTTGCGGATGTTCGCCGGCATGCCAACGGTCGTCCCCAGAACGACGACATTACCATTATGACTTTTGGACGCAATCCAGAATAATCGTCCGAGCGTCCCTGGGAATTGTGTCCGATTGCAGGCGGACAGAAAGGATTCCACCAACTTGCCTGTGAGACAATTCCT
Source organism: uncultured Planctomycetaceae bacterium (assembly GCA_937975745.1). Classification (GTDB taxonomy): domain Bacteria; phylum Planctomycetota; class Planctomycetia; order Planctomycetales; family Planctomycetaceae; genus CALJUK01. The sequence continues at coordinate 839 of CALJUK010000474.1, forward strand.
TTCGGTTGATGGCACAATGCCCTGGATGGGAAATGAGGACACGTCCCGATGACTGGTCCGACACAGCGGCAATACGGGAAAGAGGCAGGCGTTCCGGGGGTAAGGTGCACCTGATGGCCACGCTGAAATTTTCACGAGATGGTCGGCCGATTCTCTTTCGCCTGTCAACAGACGAGACGGTCCTGGGACGACAGGCTGACTGTGAAGTTCGGCTGATTGACGACGCGGTTTCCCGCAGGCATGCTCGCATTGTCCGCGATAGGGGGGACTTCTACGTTGAAGATCTGGCGAGCGGCAACGGAACGTTTCTCAACGGCAAACGGATCGCTCAGCAAACGCGGCTTGTCGACGGCGATCAGATTCGCCTGGGCCTGTTGACCGTCGAATTCAGTGATGAGCCGTTGGAGGTTGGTAATCCGTCGCTCGAAGAGACGACAACCATTCCGCTCTCCGCTTTTCCAATCCGCGCCGAGTTGAGTAACTCGGCCGATTCGAGTCTCGTTAACGAGTACCTCGAACAGTCGGCGATAGCCCATCACGCGTCGGCTCAACCAGAGGCCAGACTTCAAGCCGTGCTCGACATCGCACGCAGCGTCGCGCAGGCGACCGATTTCGAACGCCAATGTCCCGGTTTGCTGACGTCCATTCTGGCAATTTTTCCCCAAGCCCAGCGGGCCGCGATTCTGCTGCGTGGCTCGCAGGGCGAGGAACTTCAGCCGGTCGCGGCCGTGCAGGCGGTTCGTTCGGAACAGTCCGTGACCGCTGTGGAACAGCCGATTCGGATCAGCCGAACCGTGCTACACCACATCTGCAAGTCGCGTGCGGGAGTCGTGTCGACAAATCTTCCCGAGGATGTTCGTTTTGTCGATTCGAAGTCGCTTGCCGTGCTCGATGTTCGCTCGGTCATTTGTGTGCCGTTGTTGGCTGTCAACCGGGACGTCATTGGGGCCATCTATCTGGATACGACGGCCGCCTTCCGCTTCCGCCGGGAGGACCTCGAACTACTGTCAGCCGTCGCTGGCCAGATGGAACTGTCGTATCAGCGGGACCGGTTACTGGTCGTGAATGCGGAGAAAGAGCGACAGGACAGCGAAATGCAGATCGCCCGGCAAGTGCAGCGGGCCACGCTTCCCAAGGCATTTCCAGCCGTCGGAGACTACTCGTTTTTCGCGGTCTTCGAGCCCGCATTGGCAGTCAGCGGCGACTACTACGACTGCATTTCTGGTCGCGATGGCAAGGTGTGGGTCGCCTTGGGAGACGTCTCGGGGAAGGGAGTCCCGGCGGCATTGGTGGCTTCCCGCTTAATGAGCCTTGTGGAGAACGCGGTCGAGTTGACCGACGATGTTTCCGAAGCGGTGTTCAGAATCAATCGCCAGCTCTGCGCCCACTCGCATGACGGGCGGTTCGCAACGTTTGTTCTCTGTCAGATCGATTCAACCAGCAATCGGCTTTGTCTCGCGAATGCTGGACACGCCGCACCGTTGCTCGTCAACTCGGCTGGGGATGTCCGCGAACTGGCGGACGAGCGTTCCGGCCTTCCTCTGGGGATCGATGACTCACAGAAGTATCCCGTCATCGTGCATGACATGCAGCCCGGGGAAGCATGCCTGTTATTCTCAGACGGTGTGACAGAAGCCAGAAACCCTGCAGGCGATTACTTCGGCAGCAAGCGTTTGAAACGGGCGATGACTGACGGAGGCAATGTTCCCTGTGAGTTGGCTGATCGGATTCTGAACGATCTGCGGTTGCACCTGCGGGGGGCATTGCCGGAGGATGATCTGACGCTGGTCATCTTCGGCCGCAAGCAGACCTGATGGGCGCCTTGTCCCAGTGGTTCGCTTGCGCGAAAAAAAGTGAGAGCGTCAGGTTGGATCACTCCGACGCTCTCACGGTCACGGGATGTTTTGTCATGTCGCGGCTGCTGCTCAGTCTGGTTAGCAGAGCGGCCAGTCTCAGCCGGGAAGCTCCGTTGGCTCGGCGACCTTGCGGTACCCCATCGAGTGCAGGACTTCCAGGACCTCGCTCCAGGTCGGGAACTGTCGTCCGGCGCGGCGCTTGTAGTCGTCCATCGCTGTCATGAACGCGATTTCCTCAGAGCCGTAATCGCGTTCGCAGGTGGTCGGGTCGATTTGGCGGCGACGCTCTGTCTTACGACGCTCAGTGCCACTGTAGTCGCGCGCGGGCTTTTCCGCGTTGCGGCGTTCAATGCGGCGGCGTTCAAGAGTCGCCTTGGATTCGGATTTGTTGCCTTCGACGCTTGTTACCATGGTTTAGGATCCCCTCTTTGGGTTGAATCGGCAGTCGAGACTCGCCTGATAGCTCGACTGTTCTGTCGGCACGTTCCTCGCTGACGTGCGCTGGCAGGGAGTGGACATGGCGATGACCGGCATTGTCAGAACCTGGCCCAAGGGTCTGAGACGGGGCGGTCCGCCATCGGCGCGCGCTTCGTAACGAAGTACGACTGTCCGGGAGAAGTATGCCCCACAACACGCCCCTGCGACGAATTTTCTGCTTGCGGGGGCTGCGAAATCTGCAAAGCATGGCCTCGCTGCGCAGTCAGACCGGCTGTAGCGGATCTACCGCCTACTTTCCGCTTTCGTTCGCGCTACGCCGCTCTCGTTCACGCACTGCAGAAGTGGAGCGGGCTACTGGCGGCGTCACCAGCCTGTGTTCCAAGCCAATGAGTGTCCAAACTCCGTCACAGTTGTGCGCAATGCGGCATCAGTTCGCGCCGGACGGAGACGTCATTCCGCCGAACGTGACACGTAACAGGCCCGGTTTGGCTGCGGTCGCGAAGTAGATCCAATCGGAAATCTGCAGCATGTCTGAGAGTTCTGACGCACCCCGGTCGGCCCGCTTCAGGTCCTTTTCGTCGGTCTTCCCCAAGACACCTGCCCAGAGATGGACGGTGGCCGGCAGGATTTCTGCCAGTGCGCGCCCCCGCATCAACAGCAGCTGACTGGCTCCCGGGACTCGAT
>CALJUK010000475.1 GCA_937975745.1 uncultured Planctomycetaceae bacterium
TCGTCTTTGGTGGTGATCGTGCCGCCGCCGTTGCTCGCCAGGTTCACGGTTATCGTGTGTTCGCCTTTGGTCTCTTCCGCGACCGGGAGTCCCAGAGCCTGGTTGTTGGCACCTGGATCGGCGAACACAATGCTGACGCCTTCGCTGAAGACGCCGGTTCCTTGGGTGGTCCGGGCGTCGGTGAAGGTGACGTCGTTGTTACCACCGGCGCTCGTGACGTCGCTTGTTCCCGCGACGGCGTTGGTGGTGATGGCTGAGTTGACACCCGTCACATCGCTGACGGCATTGATGGCTTCATTGATGTTTTCGACTGTGGACGAGCCGCCCAGGAAGAGCACCTGGCTTCCCTTGGAACCCGAGACTTCCAGAGTCGTATCGTTCGAGAGCTTGCCAGCGGAGTAGTCCAGTCGACCTTTTTCGGCGGCGCTGGTCACTGTGGCACCGATCTCGATTGTGCTGTTGCTGCCGAACAGGGCTTCGTTGACGGAGTAATCCGACAGTTTGCCCGCGTCCGCGGTGGAGGTGGCTGTCGTGAACGCCTTGCTGCCGTCGATCAGCTTGTCACCGGCAAACTTGGTGTTGGCCGAGATGCGGTTGACAGCGCCCAGAGCAGCGTCGATTTGGAGCTGATTGGCCTTGATTTCGTCGTCTGACAGGGCTCCGTTGTTCAAGCCTTCCTGCACGAGGCCACGGACCTGATTGAGCAGCCCGCTGATTTCAGACAAGGCCGCATCAGCCGTGCCGATCACGTTGTCGGCTCGATTGCTGTTCTTGATGGACTGCTTGATCGACGTGATCTGAGCACCAAGCGTTTCACTGGCAATCAAACCGGAAGGGTTGTCCTTACCAGAGTTGATCTTCAAACCCGTGCTCAGCCGTTCGAGCGAACTTCCCAGAAAGTCACTCGCCTTCTTGAAGTTCCGCAGGCCCCGAAGTGAGGCCACGTTGGTGTTAATACTTGTCATGGCGTCGAGCCTTTCAAAAAACTATGTGAACTGCGGCTGGTCAGGCCGTCAGTTCCAAATTGACACGTTCAATGCTTGCCTGGGCATTGTGACGGTGGGCGAAGTGCCCGTGTTTTCCTAGAGAATTGACCCTTATCTCAGAACATCGGCGTAACGGATTATGCTCCTCACAAAGAAGCGGCAATTTACGCCGATTTCGTGAGGTAGGTTCTGTTTGTCGTTGAAGTAGAACGGTTGTGTCGATTGTCCGGTCGACTTAGTCGGCCTCGTGATGGTCTGTGACTTCCTCCTGGCCGTACCGGTCTGCTGCAACGCGGGTCTTCGATCGTCTGAACGAGACGCCGCGGCAGAGGCAGACCGGTTCGGGCTGTTTGGTCACTCCAGTGGGCGATTCGGAAACGGGAAGTGACCTCTTTTTGGTGTAACGGCTTTGTCAGGAGCTGCCGTAAGGCCTTAACTGCCCGACGAGTCGGGTGAAGAGCTGCGAGTCGGAGACTTTTCCGCTGTTTGGGGGCGTCGCACGTCGTTGCCCTGTTCGGCGGAAGCGCGCAGGTTCTCGCGTTGAATGGCTTCGTAAACTTCCTGTCGATGCACCGGAATTTCCGTGGGTGCCTCGATTCCCAGCCTCACCTTGTCACCACGAATATCCACCACCGTGATGATAATGTTGTCACCGATGATGATGCTTTCGTCGCGTTGTCTCGACAGCACAAGCATCGTACGAACTCCTTCCGTTGTTTCGTCGGATCGATGAGGCTCGGTTTCCGACATCATGTCGGATTCGGTCGTGCGACGGCGATGGGGAACTGGCGGCGTCAATCATGTGGTGCTGATTTCGTGGTTCGATTGCATCGGGTGAGCGATGGGTGATCGTCGCAAGAAAGGAGCACACGAGTTTGCCGTCACGTTACCCGTAGACGAGTCACGCTTCCGTCGGGGGTCGGGCCGAGTTGCCTGATCGGTGTCGATGATTTCAAAGTCACGGACGGGAACACTTCGCCGTCGCGTGGGGAACAGTTGTGGTCGCGAGCAGGAAGAACCTATTTCACTGGTTGGCCCTGTCTGCAGCCGGCTCTCACATCGGGGAGCAGCGCTGACAAGCAGCCGAACCAATCGTGTCTCGTGGCGGCGATCTTCGCTCCACGATATGTCGATCCTTCTGACTCACGACAAAATGAATGCACTACGATCATCGGACACGATGAATTCATAATCGCAGTCTCGATCCCGGAATTCCTGATGGTCGGCGGAATCCAACCACTGAATGTGACGATTGTAGGACCGGCAGGGATTTCCCGTCTGGAAATCATCAGAATCAAGAGATTAACTCCTGGCGATTGCTTGACTTCGTCCCGAATCACGATCGGATCGAAATCGCTGGTCTGACCACCCTCTCAGTGGACGTTTCCGTGTTCTTGCCGTCCGCAGACGCGTTGCGGTCCGACGACAGCTCGATTACGCTTAAATCGTCTGTCTTTTGTGAATAGGGGGTGGGTCGGCGGGAGGGGCCGGCCGGGGTGAGCTTGGTGCATCTGAGTCGTCGGTGGTGTGTGCCGGTGCCCGTTGGCGGACGGAATCCACCGAAACCGAGTTGCAGTCACCCCAGACAGGGATCGCGTTTTTTCTCAACGACTTATGCACGCGAGACAAAGCCGGAAGTCTGCGGACCGCCGGCTGCAAACAATTCCGGTTGCATGCGGAATTCATAGCGTGACAAGGCCCTCGAGTGGGCATCCAGCGATCGTGTGATTTGGTCGGTCTTTTTCAGATTCCAGCGGAAAGTGAGCGAGTCGGATGGTGACGTTCTTTGTCGCAGTGGCTGCATTTGGTGGTTATCTGTTGGCCTACCACACCTATGGTCGGTGGTTGTCCCGGCGGATTTTCGACCTGAACCCCGACGCTGTCGTTCCCAGCCGTGAACTGCGCGACGACGTTGACTTTGTCCCGACGCGGAAAGAGGTGATTTTTGGACACCACTTCACCAGTATTGCCGGGACGGGGCCCATTGTCGGGCCCGCCATTGCTGTTTTCTGGGGTTGGCTGCCCGCGCTCATGTGGGTTGTGTTCGGCTCGATCTTCATCGGAGCGGTGCACGATCTGGGGGCGCTCGTTGTCTCGCTGCGGAACCGCGGCCAAACCGTCGGCGAGGTGGCAGGCCGTCTGATCAACCCTCGGGCTCGCGTCCTGTTTCTGCTGATCTTGTTCTTCGCGTTGTCCGTTGTGCTGGCGATCTTTGGTCTGGTGATTGCCATCATCTTTAAGCTGTACCCCGAATCGGTCCTCTCGGTCTGGATTGCCATGCCAATTGCCATGGGGATGGGCTACTTCGTGTACAAACGGGGTGGGCATCTGCTCATACCATCGGTGCTGGCGCTGATTCTGGTGTATGCGGCCATCTATGTCGGTGTGGAAGGATTCAGTGTCGAATTCGTGCCGGCTGGAACGGCAGCGGCGACGGCGGGCAGCGCCAGCAGCAACGTCGTGGATTTCAAGGTGGCCGGCCGAACGCTGATGCAGGGGCTGCCTCTGATCAATCCAGTAGTCGCCTGGACAACAATCCTGATGATCTACTGCTTCTTTGCCTCCGTGCTACCGGTCTGGCTGCTGCTTCAACCGCGCGACTACGTCAATAGTCACCAGCTGCTGGTGGCGTTATTGCTGCTGGTGGCTGGCCTGGGCGTCGCGGGCTTGACCGGGCAGGCCGACCTGTACGGTTCGACGCCAGCGTTCATCCCGCAGACAAGCCGTCCATTGGACGCCCCGCCCATCTTCCCTTTCCTTTTTATTACGATCGCCTGCGGAGCCTGTAGCGGTTTCCACTGTCTTGTCAGCAGTGGTACCACCAGCAAGCAGATCGCCTGCGAAACCGATGCGCAATACGTGGCCTACGGTTCGATGTTGTTGGAAGGAGCATTGGCTGTGCTGGTCATTCTCGCATGCACGGCCGGTGTTGGGATGGGTAAATTTGAGAAACAGGCTAATAACCGCTACACGCTGGCGACAGCCGAGGACGGTGCTCCGCTGGTGGGACATGCGGCGTGGGCGTTGCGTTACAATCCCCAAGGGTCCTGGAACAACTTCAAGCTGCCCGATACGGTC
>CALJUK010000476.1 GCA_937975745.1 uncultured Planctomycetaceae bacterium
GAATGGATTGGGACCGACTGACGCAGATGGCCTTTTACTTTAACAGTCCCGGACAACTTTGGTTGCGGGTCAATTCGACACGAACCGGCCGGGACGAGTTCCTGCGACAGTTGACCGAGGCTGGCTACGCTGCCATTGCCGGCCCGACACCCTCTTCGATCGCCCTGCAACAGCGTGGGCGGATTCAGGAGATTCCCGGCTTTGCCGAAGGGCTCTTTTGCATCCAGGACCTGACCGCCCAGCGAGCCGCCGAACTGCTGGCCCCACAGCCGGGGCAAGCGGTCCTCGACCTGTGCGCTTCTCCGGGAACCAAATCCACGCATCTGGCGGAACTCATGCAGGACACGGGCCAGATTATCGCAACCGATGTCCACGCAGATCGGCTTCGGCTGGTGCGCGACAATGCCGATCGGTTGGGCCTCCATATCATCCTGCCGCAACTGATCGACCCCGAAACGCAAGCTCTTCCAGCTGGTCCGTTTGACCGGATCCTCGTCGATGCCCCCTGCTCCAATACCGGTGTGCTTGAGCGCCGGCCGGAAGTTCGCTGGAGGCTGACACCCAACGACATCGGGGAGTTGGCAGAACTCCAAACGCGTCTGCTACGGGCGGCGGTCGCGGTCCTCAAACCGGGAGGACGGCTCGTCTATTCGACCTGTAGCATTGAATCGGAAGAAAACGAGGACGTCGTCGCGACTGTCGTTCGGGGACAAGCCGACCTGCAGCTCGAAAGCCAATCAACAGCGTTCCCCGGGGATCCGACAGACGGTGGCTTTCTCGCGGCAATCCGCCGAATTGAAGGCAATCCGCCGAACTGAAACAGCGGAATGCGGCAGGCGACTGTCGTCGGTGCGTCCCTCCCTTTGACCTGACCCAGGGGAACATGGGACAATGCAGGACCAACTGCCGCGTTGTCTGTGGGCGGCACAGCAGGAGCCGGCCGAACATCAGTGTTCGACGTTTCTCCGGGAGATCCAGCCAATCCTCGGCAAGGTGAAGAGATGCGAAATCGACTGTGCGCAGAACTGGCAACACTTTCCATCCTGCTTTCCCTGGTCATGGGTCTGTCGTCGGATGTGATCGCTGAGACTCCCAGCCAACCGGCTGAAGCCCTCAAGCCCGCAGAAATTGCCGCCCGGCAGGTGGGAAAGTCCGCGGTCAGCGAGCTCACCCAGCAACTGCTCGCTTCGACCGTTGTGGTGACACCCCTGGGACGCGACGGCCAACCGATG
>CALJUK010000477.1 GCA_937975745.1 uncultured Planctomycetaceae bacterium
CCTGCGCCATAGAACACTGCAAACGACAAAAGCCAGAAAGTGCAACGGCGCGCCCGACTCAGTCCGATGACCAGCATATAGGATGCCATCACCAGTGTGAGCGCAACTCGTATATACTTGGCCTGATTTGCGAATCCAGATGTACCCATCGAAAGTGGCGAAGCAACAAAGAAGATGCCAGTCATCAGGATTAAGAGCCATTGGCCAGCGCTCAGGCCCTTTCGCTCGTTTCGCAACGTCGTCGCCGCGATTGCCGAATTCATTGGGGTCACTGCGGGGAGTTGCTGCGTGTGTCCGCGCCTGAGCGAATTGTGGTTAGGCAGGCTGCTCGCTTGTCCATTCGATCATCCGGAAACCTGTCGTCAACTTGTGCAGAATCACCAAGATCAGAAGTAGGTAGTCGCTCAGGACTCGCTTCTTGACGCGACAGGAGCTGCAACAGACGGTTCGATACAGTCCCGTAATCCATTTCTCTTTGCACGGGCTCCCACGCCGCATCCACGGCTTCTGCATCTTGCGGCGAAGCCATTTGCCGAACCAGTGCCTGTACCACCGCACTTCGGTCACGAGCCGGGACGAGCGTCCCAACTCGCTCGCTACAGATCACGTCAGGATGGTATCCCACTTCATCAGTCACAATGACTCGCAGCCCCGCCGCTAACGCCTCCAGCACGACGACCCCCCAAGTCTCCGAAGACGGCAGGACGAACAGGTCCGCCATGGCCAACCACTTTGCAACCTCCGACGGTCGAATGTAGCCCGGCAGCTTCACGTCACCCTCCAACCCCCGCCTGCGGACGATCGTGATCAAGTCTTCACGGAGCGGTCCGTCTCCAGCAAGAATCAACTGCCAACTGCGAGTCCTGTCTGCCTCAAGCCAGGCATCCAACAACAGGTGGGGCCGTTTCTTTTCGATCAGCCGCCCCAAGAATATGACCTTCGGCCGCTCGTCCAAGAAGTGCTCTCGCCGCAGTTCAGTCCGGTTCAAACGGTTCTCGTCGACCTTCTTCTTCAGCTGCGCGAAGTCCGGCGTGTTTGGCATTCGGCACAATTGGGATTCGTGCATTCCGTAACTGAGCAAATTCGCCTCAGCCTGAACTCCGGTTGGCAACCCCCCCGCTGCGTTACGCACAACTCGTTTCACGACAGTCGTTTTTATCCACTGCTTCCACCAAGAACCAGACTTGTGGGCGGATGATTCGCACACCAAGTAGTACGGAATTCTCCTCCTTGCTGCTGTCAACATCGCCAAGCACATCGTCGGGTGGTTGTACCCACCAATCACCACCGCATCATATTCGTCGCTGCGCAGACGACTTCCGACACAAGGATTCCAGTAGCAGCGTGATGTCGGCCCCCGCCATCCGAGCAGGTTGTAGCCGGGCATCACTTCGGCACGATACCGCTGTTCCCAGTCGACCTCCCACGGATGATCTGCCTGCCCTGCGGCGCAGTAGAACACGTGCACTTCCACGCCTTGCCGGCTTGCAAGCTCATTCCAGAAGGGGTCCCGATAGGGGGTTGGGACGGCAGTGACGACAGCGATCTTCATCAGACCGTGAACCATTCGTCGTGATCGAAACCGGTGGCCGAACTACACACCGACGATCTCCTGGTAGACCTCGACGGTTTTCCGGATGTTCTGCTCCCAACTGAAGTGCTCGAGATAACTGTCGAATTCGTAGTCGGCGCCTGAGTCGACTCCAACAATCATATTCTTGATACCGGCCGTCTGCGCATTTTCTTCGTCCGGGCTGTCCAACCTG
>CALJUK010000478.1 GCA_937975745.1 uncultured Planctomycetaceae bacterium
GAGCCCCCTTTGACGGCGTCGAACGCGAAGAAGTCGACGTCGCCGTCGTCGGAGATTTGCGCGGTGAGTGTTCCAAACGGAAGAATCTTTGTCGCTGTGGCGATCGAATCTCCATGATCGTCCGAAACGGTGGCTCCGTATCCGACGGCGTTCGCCGCATTCAAACGTCCGCCGCTGGCGACTTTCCCACTGAAAGCGGCGACCGGATCGACAGTCGAGAGGATTTGATGGATCACCTGGTTGTAGGTCCAGTCGGGATGCTGGCTTTGCACCAACGCCACGGTCCCCGTGACGAATGGCGCTGCCATCGATGTGCCGCTGTAGTACGAGTACGTGTTATTAGGTGTGGTGCTGAGAATCGAAAGCCCGGGGGCGACCAGGTCGACCGATGTCACACCGTAGTTGGAGAAACTGGCTAACTGGTCGTACCGATCGCTGGCAGCCACGGAGATCAAGTTGTCCAGCGTATAGTTGCTGGGGTAATGGGGCGAGTTGTCGTTGTTGACCGCGTTGTTGCCGGCTGCGGCCACGAAAATGTGGCCCGCATTGCGGGCGGTGGCAATCGCGTTGCGCAGTGTGGTTGAGTAGCCACCCCCACCCCAACTGTTATTGGAAACGGTGGCACCATTCGCGACGGCATAGTTGAGCGCTCGAACGGCATCACTGGTAAAGCCACCGTCCGGACCGAGGAACCGCAACGCCATCAGCTTTACATGCTGAGCGACGCCCGAAACGCCCAGGCCGTTGTCTCCCGTGGCACCGATGATGCCGGAAACGTGTGTCCCGTGGCCGTCGATGTCCATTGGATCGCCATCATTGTCGAAGAAGTCGTAGCCATGAATGTCGTCGACGTATCCGTTTCCGTCGTCATCGACGCCATTGCCGGCGATCTCACCTGGATTCACCCAGATGTTGTTGATGAGGTCGGGATGGTTGTAATCGATGCCGGTGTCGATGACCGCCACAACGACATCATCCGACCCGGTTGTCACCGACCAGGCTTCGGGCGCATCGATGTCGATGTCGGAAGTCTGGTTGAGGCCCCACTGATTATAGAAGTACGAATCGTTGGGCGTCGCAGCGTTCTGCAATGCGATCGCGTAGTCCAACTCGACACTGGCGACGGCGGCGCTGGCCTCGAACTGCGAATACGCCGCGTCAATGTCCACGCCGTCTGCCAGGTGGACTTCCAGAATTCCCGTATAGGCCAGGTATTCGAATGTCCGGGCGGACCGGGCCAGCAGATCGTGCAGTTCGTCAACCGTGTGTCCGGTCTGGATCGAGACGAGCAGTGTCGATGCCGCCTGTTGTGACTTGTTCACGAAAATTGGATCGGTCGGACCGTTGTTGCCTCCGCTGCCGGTCCCGTCGGACGTTCCCGAATTGTCGAGACTCCCCAGCGCAAAGACGTCCGGTGACGGGGTGACGTCGGCTGTCACCCAGTCGTTGCTGAGCGTTCCATTCAGCGGAGTGACACTGAGTGGGTCAGCACTCAGGCAGACACGCGTTTCCAGGGGCTCGCCGGTTGGCCGCCTCCGGTCAGCGGTGGTGCGCCTCTTGCGCGGGCGAAGTGGTCGTTGACGTGTCCAGAGGATTTCTAACCAGTCCGAAACCTTCATCTGCCCAACTCTCGCGAAAGCGGCTCATTGCGGTGCGGATCCGCACTTGTTCTGGCCTGTCATGCAACGCGCGAAGCGGCTTCGGCAACCGATGGAAATCGTCGACCACTTCCGCATTGTCCCTCTGGTTGTCGGTTGGAAAAACAAGCCGACACACAGCAGAATTCCGCGAGAGTTTCTGGATTCTCCCGAATGCAACAAATCGTCGCATTCGGGCCGCGCAGCTTATCCAGTCAGACAGCCGCACTACCGGTAAGCGTGTTACGACCGCTACAATCGGAATGTCCTATCGCAAACGCATTCACCGACAATCTGACGAGCAGGAACGCCAGGAGATGATCGAAATCCGTGAGTCCGTCGAGTCCCACATCCCCGGAATTCTGGATATGTTGGGGCAACTGTGGCCTACGCACGAACACAGCCCCGAGAGTCTCACCACGGTTCTCCGCCGCGGGTTGGCGTCGGATCATCAGTTTTTTCTGACGGCATTGGAGGGCGAAAGCGTCGTCGGCTTTTGTGCGCTCATGATCCGCAACAACCTCTGGCAGGCGGCCAATGTCGGCCATATGGACGAACTGGTCGTCAACGCCGAGCATCGCGGCCAGGGACTCGGCAAACTGCTCATGGAACGTATCATCGAAGTGGCTGTCAGCCAGGGGTGCGTTCGTCTGGAACTTGAGACGGCCTTTCATCGCAAGGACGCGCACCGGTTCTACGAACAGAATGGTTTCGAGTCGCGGGGCCTGTTGTTCTCAAAGCCGATCGGATGAGGAACGCCATGAAGGAGTCCTATCAGAAACTGCTTGTCGCGGCCGTCGGTGTCCTGGTGGTCGCGACGGTTGCATTCGGCCTGATGGCCATCAGCCGTCTGGAGCGGATCACACAGGTGGCCGAGCGAACAGAAGCGAAATTGGACAAGATTCTTGAGGCCGCGGCTCCGGTCGGTCGGGCTGCGGTTGAGAAAGGGGTCGATGCCGTGAACAACATCGACGCGGAAGATCTCGGCCGTTCGACGACGAAGGGGATTAAGGACATTGGTGCCGCCGCCAAGAGTCGATTGATCGAAGAGCTTGAGAAGCGGCAGGAAGCGAAGTGAAGGACTCCCGCTACGGACGAGTCACAGCCACAATCGCGTGTCGATTCATCGGACGGGAACGTTGAGTGTGGCGAGTGGCTCCAGGGCCGATCCCGATGGATTGGTTCCGCTTTTTTGCAACTATTGCACACGAATATTTAGATCGCGATTGCCGGCTGTCTCCCCGAAGCAACAAGAGTACAGATTTTGGGCGCGTTCCTGTGTAGAGTGCTGGAATGTCGGTTCGGTTCCATCCGCGACTGGTTCGAAGTGCTGACGGCTGACGTGCAGGAGCGTGGCCGGTCGATGTCCCCGAAACAGGAGATGACAATGCGTAAACAGTTCATCGTGGCGACTGTGCTCCAAGTGGTCTGTCTGGTGACGTCGGCGTCGGCGCACTATCTGTGGGTGACAGTGGATGAGTCCTCCGGGAAGCATGGTACGACGAACATCTACTTCGAAGGGGGAGCTGCCCCGGGAGACGGGCGATATCTCGATCCATTCCTGGAGTCGGGCAAGACGTGGATTCGAACTGTCGCAAATCCCGAACCGACCCTGATCGACACAGTCGAAGCGACGGCTCCCAATCAGCGCTGGCTCTCCGCAATGTTGCCGGCTTCGTCCCCCCGTTCGATCGACAGTTATGGGAAATTTGGTGTCTATCGCTATGGCAAGACGGATGTCCTGCTGCACTACTACGGTCGGTTGCTGGAAGTCCAGTCAAGCGACGATCTGCAAACTTTGGCGCGGTCGAAACAGCTCGATCTCGACATCGTTCCGAAGGTCGCGCAGGGGGAAATGGAACTGACCGTCCTCTGGAAGGGGAAACCGGCTGCCGGGCGGAGTGTCAATGTTCGCGGCCCGAAAGCCAGCATTGGCAAGTTCGAGACGAACGCATCGGGCATCGTTCACTTTCCGATTGGCGACGCCGGCATCTATGCTGTCCGGACCAGCTTCGAGGAAGAAAAGTCGGGCAAAGATGGGGATGACGACTATACCCTGATCCGGCACAACGCGACGCTCAGAATGGCTCTCCCGGTGGCCGAGAAATAAACAACCCTGATCAGTCGGCTATCCGAGGCCCCGTCGAACCCGGACGGCTGACTGATTCTCTTTCGACTCTGTCTTCGACTGCCAGCGGGCCCTAGAGCGCGCTGCGCCTAACTGTAGCGATAACCGCAGTGGCGGATGTAGTTCCG
>CALJUK010000479.1 GCA_937975745.1 uncultured Planctomycetaceae bacterium
AATGGAGGAACCGCAGATAGAGGGTGCAGATGAAATCCACCACGTTTGAAGGCCGATCGGCCGAGATGAAGAAAGACACGCCCTGGCTGGCGTCCGAGGACATCATGGGCATGGGTGACGTGCCGGTGACGATCACCGGTTGTTACCTCCACCGGAACGCTCAGTTCGACGACGGCCGGAAAGAGGACGTCTACGCACTGGCGTTTGAGGGGAAGAAGAAGCAACTGGTGCTCAACGCGACGAACCGGAAGACGCTGGTTGACTGGTTCGGACCGAACGTCCCGGACTGGATCGGCAAGGGCGTGAAGCTCCACGTGGTGCGGCTTAAGGCGTGGGGCGAGTGGACGAACGGAATCCGGATCAAGCAGCGGGAGGACTGAGTGAGCACCGACCGCTACGAACAGGTGGAAATCTACATCGCCAAGGTGGTGAAGACGACCGACAAGGCCGCCCTTTGCATCGTCGAAGATGAAGAAGTGTGGTTGCCGTGGTCTCTGATCGATGAGGGAAGTGACATCGAAACCGAGGGCGACAGCGGGGTGGCTTACATCCCCGAGTGGCTTGCCGAGGAAAAGGGGTTGTGATGGACCAGTCAGAAGTCGATGCCCAGCAGCACCACGATGCCATTCACGATGAGCGGAGGATGTTGAAGGCGGAAATCGCCAGCCTGTCTCATCAGAACACCTGCCTGTCTGCCGAACTCGTCGCTTACGACGAGCACATGGCGCGCATGCAGGCTGATTCCGAGAAGTATCTGATTCCAGACAACGAATGCGGCATCCATTGGTTCGTGTCTCGAATGCTCTGGCATCTTGACGGACCGGAGCAACGGGCGTTGGCAAACAGTGCCCGTGACTGCCAGCCGAGTGAGGGAGACTCTACAGATTGTGTTGACAGTCCAAATCGCGGTACGCGAGACGCCATGTCGATTGCGGCTCAAGTGGTTAGGGAAATCGACTGTCAGCATCGCCCGTTGGCCTGTGAAGCTGCGCGAAGGCTTGTTCTGCAACATGAGCGACTCAGTGCGATCCTCAAGACAGCAGAACGCATGGCGTGTAGTGGAATGGCCGACCGAACGAAGGCTGGCAATGAGATTCTCGACTTGTTGGAACCTGGAGATGAGTAATCAGTCATGAGAACACTGAGGAGGCCCATCGTTCGTGAACTGGCCGGGTTTGACGGGCGCGGAATCATTGTCGGAACGGCATCCTACGATTTGCTGGGCAACACGAAGCCGGGATGGAAGGTTGGCATCGTTGGGCGGGATGAATTCTATGTCGACAACCAGAGTGCGGCGGCGGACGCACTGCTTGACGCTGGGGCCGTGAAAATCAGAACGTCTGACGGAATGAGGAGATGAACACAATGCGAACAATTTTTACGACAGCCCAAGCCGCGAAGGTGTGTGGAGTGTCGCCCCGAACGGTCAACATTACCGAGGAACATCGTGAAGGGCTGATCGGCGCGATCGACCGCATGGCAGAGCAGTTCGAGCCAGTTGCCCCGGATGAGAGAACTGATGCGCACAGGCAGGCAAAGTAAACACACGAGGGAGCTTGTGAAAGTGTCACAACTGACAGCCGACGACGTGGAAATCTACATCGACTCGGAATTCAAGGCCCGGCTTCCGGCACAGTCGGAGCAAGAGCGGGAGGAGATGATTCGTGAAATCGAACATGCGGGAAGATTCGTAGGCACGATCTGCTGCTGGAGGGACGGCAAGGGGGCACTGACGCTGCTTGACGGGCACCACCGATACGACTACTGGCTCGGGCGTCGGGAGGAGACGCCGATAGGACCGCCAGTGGTGGAGGAGATTCTGCTGCCAGAGCGCGAGGCGGCTCTGGACTGGATGGACAGTCATGCGCTGGCGGGTCGGAACCTGAATTCTAAACAGGCGTCGGCGATTCGTGGTCGGCGCTACAACCGAAAAAAGCCCGCAGCGCACCGTCCGAAAAAAGGGGGGCAAATTGCACCCCTTTCTGATGAGGGTGAAAAAGGGGGGCAAACTGCACCCCTTTCTGCGGCGACGGTCGCTGACGAAACCGGCGTGTCTGAGGACACGATCAAGCGCGACGGGCAGTATGCCGCGGCGTTGGACGTTATTCGGAAGGTGAACGGCAAGGCGGCGACGGACCTTGAGTCGGGAGACCTGAAACTCTCGAAGTCCGATACGATCAAGATGGCTGCGCTTGAACCGGCCGACATCTCCCACTGTTTGAAGAATCTTCGGTACGGGTCGAAGTGGAACGAGGGGCTGGATAACGGCGCGCCTGAGAAGACACCGCAACCTGAGCAGCCGAAAGACACTGCGGGACGAGTTATTCCCGAGGGTTTGCGGGATGTGTTTGGGGTGTCGAGGTCTGCATCGTCAATGCTGAACAGCGCTGCCAGGTACATCAATGAGGTGCTGAAACTCGACATACCGACGATGCCGCAATCGGCTGTGAAGGTCGCGCTAAAGGATCTCAAGGCGGCTGTCAAAGCGGGGCTGGCGCACGCTGTCTGTCCGTATTGCAAGGGCAGGGGCTGCCAGCACTGCGGACAGCATGGGTATGTGACGAAGGATCAGTGGGACGGGATACCGGAGGAGCGACGGAAGTGAGTTGGCTTAGACCCTATCAGGAGGAATGCCGCGCGAGTGTTATCGGAGAACTGTCTAACGGCAGTTCATCGACGCTGTACGTGGTGCCGACCGGATGCGGCAAGACAGAGATTGCCATGTCCCTTTTGGAGACGTGGCCTGATCAGGACTGCGGAATACTCTGTCTCTCTCACCGTGAGGAGTTGGTGCATCAGCCGTGGGAGCGGTGGCATCGTCGTCACGGCGAATACTGCGAGATGGAGATGGGCGAGTACCGCCGCAACCGCCACGGACACCGGATCACGTTCGCGTCGAAGGATTCACTCCATCCGGACCGGTTGACGGCAGCGTTCCCCGATCCGAAGTCAGTGGGGTTGATTTGGGTGGACGAGGCGCACCACCTTGCGAAGAAGAATGAATCGTACCAGCACATCGTTCGATACTTCATGGAAGGGAATCCCGATTGCCGTTTGTTCGGATGCACGGCGACTCCTGACCGAAAGGAAGAAATGGCGATGGCTGAGACGTTCGATTCAGTGGCGTTTGACTTCCCGCTGTACGATCCGAGCGGCGCGTCTTCCGCCATCGGTGACGGCTGGCTGGTGCCGATTGAGCAGGAGTACATCGTCGTTGATGAACTGAATTTCGAGCGCGTTGGCAGTCGCGGCGGGGATTTCATCGACTCACAACTTCAAAGCATGATCCTTGAGGACAAGGGGTTGTACCGGATCACATCGGCGACGAAGGAACTGGCGGGCGACAAGTCGACGCTCTGTTTCGGGTCCGGCATCCAGATGGCGATCAGCCAAGCGGCGATCTTCAATGCCGAAGAGGATGGATGTGCGAGGGCGATCGTCTCCCGCGTCGACAAGGGCATTGAGCAGGACTACGTGATTCACAGCCGGGACAAGGAATCCCGCCGTCAAACACTCAGGAGGTGGGGGCGTGGTGCGTTTCAGTTCATGTGCAACGTCGGTGTATTCACCGAGGGGATGGACGAACCGTCAATCGGCTGCGTGTCGATGGGACGTCCGACGAAGAGTCGAAGCCTGTACGCGCAGATGGCCGGCAGGGGCACGCGGATTCTTCCCGGGGTGATTGAGGGGGAGGGCTGGCGTCACGAGACCGCGGCAGGGCGCAAGGCGGCGATTGCAGCCAGGGCGAAGACCTCCGTGCTGTTGTTGGACTTTGTGGGCAACTCGAAACACTCACTGCTGATCTCGTCCGTAGACCTCTTGGGGGGCCGGTATGAGGACGACGTGATTGAACGGGCGAAAGAACGTATTTCCAACGGGGACCGCCAGGACGTGCAGCAGGCGCTTGAGGCAGCGCGTCTTGAGGTCGACGAAGAATTGGAGAAGCGGAGGCGTGTGAGGGCGAAAGCCGAGTCGATCAAACGACGGCAGGTTGATCCGTTCACGACGATGAAAGTCGTTCCGACGCGAGAACCGGGGTGGCACAAGGGCCGACGGCCAACATCCGGCCAGAGACGAGCGCTGGACAAGTTCAAGGTAGAGAAGTCCGAAGTCGACGGGATGTCGTTCTGGCAGGCCAGCCAACTGCTCGACAAGTTGATCCAGAGCGCGAGCAATGGAATGGCAACGTACAAGCAACGGAAGCTGCTCGTGAAACATGAGTTCTCGCCGGACGTTTCGTTTGATGAAGCGAAGGCGACGATTGATCGGATTGCGCAATCCGGGTGGAAGTTAAAGGGGCGGGTGAACGAACCGGCACCATTCTGAGGAAACCCAATGGCCGAAGACAGCAAAGCGGAAATCTTCACCGACCGTCGCGAGTTCCTGTTGGCGACGACGGGCGACAAGCGGAAGGCGTGGAAGGCGAAGTTGTTCAATCCAAGCGGCGACACGATCGGACTGTACTACGGACTGGCGAACACGGAGCACCAGTTCCACCAGGCTGTCGTACACAAGGCGTGCGTCTCAACGAGACTGACACGCGACGAACTTCACGCGGAGATGCGGGAGGAATTGGCGAAGGGGACGGAGTAATCCGATGGAGAAGTTCGACGAAATCGAAGCACTGGCCGTTTCCCAAGGCGTGGACTTTCTCGCGTGCTCTGAGCATCACTGGCAGTTGCGCGACGGGAAGACGGTTGTGAACTACTGGCCGACGACTCGTAAATACGCCGTTGGACGTGGCAAGGGAAGGCGGATGAAGTCCATCAGCGATCTGTTCGCGCCATTCAACCAGAACGGAAAGGAAAAGCATGAAGTGTCACATGCGGTCGCCACCCTGAAGGCAGAGTATTGGGCGCTGATCCGTGACGGGCATGCGGATCTCGCCAAAGAAACGAAGGCGGCAATTGAGTCTCTGGGTGAGACTGTCTGAGTGGAACCGTTTGGGGGCAGAACGGGTTGCATAATCAAAAGCCCCCTTCGCAGTGAGCGTGTGGATTCCTGATGCTGGGGAGGCGGCATGTCTCCAACAGCCATGACCCCAGGACGTCGCTGATGCGGCGGAGATGAGCCCCAACGCACCACCGGTGAACTGTGTGACACGTTTAATGCGGAGGGGCGGTATGCGCTGGGTTTGTGAACGGAAGCATGAACGAGAACGGACACATTTACGTGCAGCTACTCTTGATCGGGTACTGCATGGGACGACCGGAAAGACTCACGGAGTTAGAGCACGAATGGTTTTCTGGTTCTTTGAGAAGTGTTGTTCTGGAGTTGCAGGACAGAGCGAAAGACAAGGTGGCGCACGGCGTCGACCAGCTTCGGGACACTCTCAGAGACTTTGGGTGCGATCGGAGACATTCAGGAGAGAGTCGAAGTCAACGGGAAGTGTGCGGCACTGATCGACGCCGTTGAGAAGCACGTTGGACGTGACGACTGGTGGCAGGCGAGCAACGACGCGAAACGGGCGATGATCAGCGAGATGAAACGGAGGACGGGCGGTGACTGACAGGGAACTGAAGGCGTACAAAGAGAACCACCCGACCTGCGAGTTGGCGAAATACTTCTACCGAGGCGGTGGCGAGTACCGATACAGAATGAGCTACGGCGGAGACGTGATCGTTCCGCGTTTCGGCAGCGGCTGGCCGAGCGCCACCGATCTGCATCACATGTGCGGGAGCGGCAACGGCGCCAAGCGGGTGAACGTGAAGACGAACGTAATCCACGTCTGCAGCGAGACTCACATGTGGCTGGAGGCGGAGAAGCTCGCAGGCTTCGTGCTGTGCCTGTACGAGAAGCGGCGGAAGGGTGAGTTGGACTGGACGCGGTTGAATCAGATCAAGGGCAAGCACGTCCGGGGGTGGTTGGACACGGACGACATGAAGCGTGCCTGTGCGTTCAGCGAGTTTCTTGAGCGGTGTCGGGTGCAACTTTTGGAGGGCGAGTGATGACTGACGAACTGTTAAGTAAACAGCGTTGTGCGTCTCATGGAACGCCGGGCGAGGCCAGCGGGTGGATTCGTGTTCGTTGTGGACTAACCGGAAGCAGAGGCGTAACGGTACAGGTGGCTGCGGAAGAATCCAGTAGAAGAAAGGGGGCGAGTTGCCAATCGCGATTGCTACCACTCCGCAGAAGATTACGACGCGGCCATTGATGCCGCGCGCGAGGCTAAGCTGAAGGGTAATTCATGAGCGCCAAGCACGGACTGCCGCAAGACCCGACACCCGCTCAGATTCGGCGTATGTGCGAGCGTATCCGTAAGCATTGGAACGACTACACACGAGAGCGACGTGAGCACACCGGGCGCGTGCGGTGGCGTGTTCCGGAGGTGAAGTCTTACCCGGACGGGGAGTTGTCCGAATGAGCCATTACAACGACCCGAAGACCCTGATAGAGCGGATGACCGAGTACAGAGGCGGCCCGGCGTACCTGCTTCTGGGTGAAGCGGTGGACCGGATACGGGAGCTCGAGCGGAAGGCGGAACAGGACGCGCTGACCATCAAGGCGTTGCGTAAGGCGGAGGAGCGGACGTGATCTACATCGGCATCGATCCCGGAAAGAGCGGGGCTGTGGCTGTCTTGGAAGACGATGGCCGAATTGACTGGATGAAGTGCTCTGAAACAGAACACGACATTGCAACGTACGTGAAGTGGTGGAGCGTCATGGACGTAAAGAAATTCGCCGTTATCGAGCAGGTCAGCGCCATGCCGAAACAGGGGGTCAGTTCAACATTCAAGTTCGGCCAGAGCTACGGGTTCCTTCGTGGGCTTCTGGTGGCACACCTCATCCCATTTGAGACGGTGACGCCGGCGAAGTGGCAGACGTTCATGCGGTGCCGAAGCGGTGGCGACAAGAACGTGACGAAGGCGGCGGCGCAGCGGCTGTTTCCGGATGTGAAGGTGACGCACGCGAACGCGGACGCGCTGTTGCTGACGGAGTACGCTCGGAGGACGCGAAGTGGCGACTGAGCGAGACGAAAAAATCCTTGGCCTGCGTGAGACTTGCGACTGGATACGCAGAGAGGACGAGGCCATTCAACGAGAAAGGTTTGACGAGATGATCACAGCAGACGAGGCACGGAGTCGGTTCGCGCCGAACTACACGGTTGATCACATCCTCAATCACGTCGATTCGGTTTGCGAAAGCCATCAGAGCGTGACGGGCTACAAGGACAGCCGCATGCCAGACGACGTAGTTGAGGAGTTGGAATCTCGCGGGTTTAAGTGCGAGATCGACAAGGGCACATGGACCATCCGTTGGGACAACTGGTCTGACGCCGACGTGAAGTCCGCAGTGGACGACGCGAAGTTGCACGCGATTCGAGATGGCGAGTGATAGAGGTAGGACACAGGAGCGCAGGACAGAGAGGTCCGTCATGAGAGACAACATCCACGGGTCAGAGCCAATTAAAGGGGTCTGGGTGCTGCGGTGGGATGATTCTTGCCACAACGCTACCGACATCGACCGACGCGGCGGCGAACCGTGCCGTTGCTGTGCGGAGAAGCACAAGGGCGCATCCCGTGAATACGGGCGTCCGTCAATGGAGTGCATCAATGCGTTGCGGCAGAAAATTCAGCCGTCTCGGTTCAACGTGACCGTGCTCGGCGCTACGGCTGACGAGAAGCCGCGTAAGTACACCGTGGAGTGCACGACGCGGGACGACGCCATGTTGGTCGCGTTCGCCCTGGACGGCGGCTGGACGCGGGGAGAAGCCGCAGAAGAGGACGCCAGCGGGATGCTCGAACTGGCAAAGATGTATTGTGAAGTGACGGCCGAGACTCAGGCTGATGCGACCCGATAGATGACAGCAGACAGAGGCCCGAAATGGCTGAGAACAGCAAGATCGAAATGACGCCCGGCAAGCTGCTCGACATCCTCAAGCACTCGGACGCGACGCTCAATCCGGGTTTTTCGTTCACTCAGCCGAGGGAGTTGTTCGAGGGCGTGCAGCGGATCGAACTGCTGCAAGTGAACTCAGAGGGGAACCTGGAATTTCTGGTCGAATGGCCGAAGCCGGCCGACCCGTAGGAATCATAACCAATGCCAGACGAAACCAACCAATTCAACGCAGCGCACGTCTCGACGGCAGACATGCCGTCGATCGAGGAATTGACGCGATTGATGCGGGTGCACCAGAGCGAAGCCGTCCCACGCGGCAACTTTGCAGCGTGTGCGACGAACCTACCGGCCGGTGCGAAGATGACTCGCTCTACTTCGATGATGCGGGTCCGCTCTGCGAGGAGTGTTTTCGCGCGGTTGGAGACGGAGATTGACGAGTAGGCCCGCGACGTTTGCCCCCTGGGTCGGCTGGCTGGCCCGTGCGGTCGGCCTGGGGGATTTTTTGATAGGAGGACGGCATGTTGGACGACTACATAGACAGCTTGCAGTCCAAAGTTGACTGCGGCGAACACCTCGACCCAACGGAAGGCGGCGAACTCATCGCCGAAGTGCGGAGATTGCTTTTCCACGAGAAACTGTACGCGTCAGCGTTACGCCATGTTGACCGCGTGTTTCAAGACGGTGCGTTTCCAGAGCCGGCCTTGCTTCCGGATTTCTGCAAGCTCGGCGAGGACAAATTCGAGGCAGTCGAGCGGTTGGCTCGGGAGGTTCTTCGGCTGCGGGAGAAGAACGCCGTTTTGCTGGAAGCGTGCGAAGTTGCGGCGAATTGCGATCACACACACACGGCAGAAGTGCGAACGCGACTTGAGTCCTTGATTGAGGATGAGGAGCGGACATGACGGACGAACGACTGGCGGATGCCGAACAGTGGCGCGAGACTCTGCGCGAGCCACTCGAAATCCGGCCGGAGGGTGTCGTGGACGTGATTAAGCACGATCTGACGGCGTGCGGCGATGTGATTGAAGAACTCATCGACGAAGTGCGGCGGCTGAGACGGCTGAGGGACGAAGTGCGGAGGCTTCAAGCGTTGCGTCGTCCCGTCGAAGCACAGGAGTTGCGGAGAGCAACCAGAGGACCGGGTTGGTAACAAACGGATAGACAGACGTCGTGAAAACCATCGGCGGACACAACTGGAAAGTCCTCAACGGCGACTGCCGCGACGCGCTGCCGCT
>CALJUK010000480.1 GCA_937975745.1 uncultured Planctomycetaceae bacterium
GGAAGTGCTTCTGGGCGAAGACGGTGCTCTGAGCGGCGCGGCCGCTGGAAGTGTTCTGGTCGACATGACAACCAGCGACCCATCCTTGGCTGTCGAGATTGCCGAGCAGGCCTCCGCCAAGGGGATCTTCAGTGTCGACGCGCCGGTTTCTGGCGGCGACATCGGCGCGAAGAACGGGACGCTCTCAATCATGATCGGCGGCGACGCTGACGTCGTCGAAGCGTTACAGCCGTGCTGGCAGGCCATGGGCAAAACGATCGTTCACCAGGGACCGGCCGGTTCTGGTCAGCATACAAAAATGGTCAACCAGATCCTGATTGCAACCAACATGATCGGTGTCTGCGAGGCGCTCCTGTACGGCCATCGGGCCGGACTGGACCTCCCCACTGTTTTACAATCGGTTGGGAGCGGTGCCGCCGGAAGTTGGTCGTTGTCGAATCTGGGGCCACGCATTATGGACAACAATTTTGATCCGGGTTTCTTCGTCGAACACTTCATCAAAGACATGGGAATCGCGCTCGCGGAAGCCAAACGGATGCGGCTCTCGTTACCCGGATTGGCATTGGCCCATCAGTTGTACGTGGCATTACAGGCCCAGGGGCACGGCCGCGACGGAACCCAGGCCTTACAGCTGGCCTTGTCGAACTTGTCCAATGTGGACTGGAAGAACCGCGGCTAGCCAGCCAGAGCCAGTTGTCCGCCTGTCACTCTTGGCCGGACAACCGTCGTCACGCTGCCGGTTCGTTGAGACCCGTCCGGTCACACGGTAAGTCCTGGTGCAACCGATACCGACGCAAACTGGATTTCGGATCACACTCGGAGTCGCATCCTTCCGGCGGTTCACAACGCACCGTCGGCAATGTAAAACGATCAATCGACACGGCACTGTGAACGATCAGTGCCATGGGGAGGTAAGTGATGGTGACGAAAGGGGAACAGTTTGCCGGGCTCACCGTGGCATTGGTCACACCGTTCCGGGACGGTCAGGTGGACGAGCAGGCTCTGCGGGAGATGGTCGAATACCAGATCGCCAATGGTGCCGACTGCGTCAGCCCTGTGGGAACCACCGGTGAGAGTCCGACACTGTCCCATGCGGAACACCGCGCGGTCATTCGCATCGTCTGCCAGCAGGCGGCCGGCCGAGTCCGCGTGATGGCTGGCACGGGTTCCAACAGCACTGCGGAAGCCATCGAGCTGACACGCTTTGCCAAAGATGCGGGCGCAGACGGCGCGCTGGTTGTGGCCCCCTATTACAACAAGCCGATGCAGGAAGGTTTCTACCTGCACTTTCGCGCGATCGCGGAAACGGTCGATCTTCCTCTAGTTGTGTACAACATTCCGGGACGAACGGCAAAGAATGTCGAGCCCGAGACGATTGTTCGGCTTGCCGAACTTCCGAATATTGTCGCCATTAAAGAGTCAACGGGATTGATGGACCAGGCGTCGCACATCCTGGCCCACACCAATCTGACGCTTCTTTCCGGGGACGACAGTCTGACGCTACCGCTGATGGCCCTCGGCGGACGCGGCGTTGTTTCGGTCGCCGGGAATATCATTCCCTCAGATATCAAGCGGATGCTGGACGACATCGACGCGGGGAATCTTGAGTCGGCACGGGCCCGTCACTGCCGGCTGTTTCCGCTGTTCCGCGACATGTTGGGTTTGGCGACCAATCCCATTCCCATTAAGGCGGCCATCAAGCTGCTGGGCCGCGGCAACGGCGAGGTGAGACTCCCGATGACACCGCTGAACGAGCAGCAGAACGAGACACTTCGGCAGACATTACGAGCCTACGGAGCCCTGGATTGACGATGGCAGTCCAACAGCCACGCCAACCCTTAAATTGACTGGCCGTTGACCGTGTCAGAGTGGCCCGCGTGCCCCATTTTGTAGAGCGTGTTACGGTCATCCCGAATCAAGGAAAGCGCAGTCCGCAGAGTCTCTTGCGGTCCACTTCATTCCGATCGATAACACACCACCCTGGACAGGGTACGAGTAATCGCTTCCGCAGGCGAGTTCGATGAGTGCGGGGAGGAGCGTCAGGTGATCTTCGGATTCGGCAAGAAGAAACAGGAAGAAGAAGTCGAGGAAGAAGTCGAACACATTGAGTTCCAGGGGGCACTCTGGGATCGCGAAGTCGATTTGGCCTCGAACTCGCGGTTGGCAGAAGTCGGACTTGTTCCCACCAAAGAACTGTTGACGGACTGCCTCAGCCGCCGCGCCGACGTCATTCGAATCGACCTTAAGGGGGACAAATCCCAGGTCTCGATGCTGATCGACGGAGCCAAGTATGCGGGGCCTCGGTACAGCAAGCAGCAGGCTTTCGCCGTGATGCAGGTCCTGGACCTCAAACTGCGGGGCCAATCACAAAGCGGCGGCATCAAGGCCACTCTCAACGAAGTTCCGTACGAACTCTACATCGACACACTGTCGTCACCAACCTCTGGCGAGCGCGTCACAGTCACCGCCCGCAATACGCAGATCAAGCTCTCAACACCGGAGGAAGTTGGCTTCTCTTCCGAATTCAAAGACACGGTCCGCGATTTCTTTACCGGCAGGAAGGGAGTCGTCCTGGTCTGCGGGCCCCCCATGTCCGGCACGACCACCACAGTCTACGCCGTTCTGCGCGCTGTCGACGCGTATATCTATTCCGTCTATTCGATCCGCGATTCTCTCTGGCGAGAAGTCCCCTACATTACTCAGTTCGAAGCGAAGGAAGGGGACGACACCGAGGCCACGCTGTTCCGGATCATCCGGCTCGAATCTGACGTCGTTTTTGTCGACCCAATCAAGTCCGCGGAAGACCTGAAGTTGATACTCAAGTTTCAGGACAAGTCCACCTTCCTGTCGGAAATGGTCGCGAAAGATGCGGCCCACGGAATTCTGCAGGTACTGCAGTGGGTCGAAGACGTCGACACAGTCGTTGACAGCCTGCGGGCCACCATCAGCCAGAAGCTGATTCGGGCCTTGTGTCCCAAGTGCAAAGAAGCCTACCGTCCCAACCCCAAGGTCGTCGAAAAGTTGGGACTCCCCGAAGAAGCCAAGATTCTCTACCGGCCTCCCAAGGCTCTTACGGAAGAGGAGCTCGCCCAAGGGCTGGTTCCTTGCGAGGAGTGCGGCGGAACGGGCTTCCTGGGGCGGAGGGCGATCTTCGAGTACATCGAACTGACCGATCCGATTAGGGAAGCCATCAAGGGGAAGGCCTCCGCGAGCGATTTGAAGGCCATCGCACGCAAAGAAGGAATGCTGACACTTCAAAAAGACGGCCTCCGACTGGTCATCGAAGGAGCCACGTCGCTCGACGAGCTACAGCGCACATTCAAACAGTAGCCATGTGCTCCCATGGCGACTTCGGCTTCAAGGCTGGCACGCCGGCGGGCCAACAAGGTGGCCAGTCACTCACAATCCTGTCATATTTTGACGATTGTACTGAAGATGCGGCCCCCAACCTGCCGATGAAACGGACAGAGCGTTCTCAGTAGCCCCAATGCTGTAGACAGTCCGTCCTCGCCCGCTTCCCTCGCGGAACGTCCGCGCCCGGTTGACCACCGACCCAGGGAATACGATCACCCGTTCAAGGAAGAACAGGTCATGATTCACGCAAGAATCAACCGCGGAGTCTGTGCCACTTTGCTCGGAAGCGCCTTGATGAGCCTTTCGGCCATTGGTTGCCAGACAACTGTGGGAGGGCAGACCCTACCGAGCGCGTACTACCTCCAGGACGATGTGGAGTACTTCCCGGCCGGGCCAGAGTTCCTGCTCCCGAATCAGGTTCGGGCCATCGAGGAATACAAGGCGGAACGTGCCGAACAGGCCGCTGGACTGGGCGAATAACGGACCGCTCGCCGCGCCGTCCCTTTGCTTTCTGTACGGTCCAATGCCGGAGCAGTCCGCCGCCACAGTCCCCCGAACGCGCACTATTTGATCTGCTGAGACATTCTCTCCGCCAACCGGGCCAGGGCCGGGCTAATGTCGTCTGACTTCAGATGTACGTTCAGAATGCTGTAGGTGACTGTGTTGCCGAGCGCCACGTGAAGTGCCTTGTCCAGGTCGAGCTCGGTGTGGACCTCAAATCCCCAGCCTCCACCCAGCAGGTCGGGCATCCGGTGGTAATTCCAGTTGAGGATGTCGTTGAACTCCCCTTCCTGCAGAAACCGTTCGGTCGTGTAGCCCCGGTTGTTGAGTACCAGAACGATCGGGTTGAACTTCTGCCGAACGGCCGTCGAAAGCTCCAGACAGGTCATCTGGAACGCTCCATCGCCGACCAGAACAAGCGGTCGCAATGACCGGTTGGCAACCTGCACCCCGATGGCGGCCGGAATGGCAAAACCCATTGAGGTGTAATACGCCGGACTGAGGAATTCGGTATGGCGATAAATTGTCAGGTCGACCGCTCCAAACAGCGAGTCCCCCACATCGGCGATGACAACCATCTCTTCGTCCAGCATTTGATTGATGCGGGCAAACAGCCGGCGCGTGGTAATCGGGACGTCTGGTTTCAGTTCATATTTGACTAATTCCGGCCGCAGTTTTTTCGGAATCTTCCGCCGCGTGGGCTGAACGCGGCTCTCCGCGAGCTGCTTCACAAAGTCCCCCAGACGGACATTGTGAAAGTGATGATGCCGAATCCGCAGTTGTTCGCTGGTGGCGTAAATGCAATTCGACGGATTCAGGTGGGCGGTGTAGATCCCCAGATTGATGTCTGTCATAAACGTCCCCAGCAGTACGACGCAATCACTCTGCTCGACATACTCGCGGACTTCATCGCGGCCCATCGCCCCTTCGTAGACGCCGATGTAAAGCGGATGTTTTTCGCTGACGACGGATTTCCCCAGCAGAGTCGCCGACATTGGAATGTTGGTCCGCTCGGCCAGTCGCAGGACTTCCTCTCGCAGTCCAAAGCGGTGAATCTCCACACCAGCCAGAATAACCGGTCGCTTGGCTGTGGAGATCATGTTGCGGGCTTCTTCGATCGCCTCTTTCAAGGCGTCCGGATCACTCTCGGGTGGCTCGTCTGCGGTCAACACCGGCCCGGTCGCCCGGGCATGCACCCGATCACGAGGAAGCTCCAGGTAGACAGGTCGCTTGTACTGCACAGCAGCCTGCAGGCAACGATCGATCTCTCGAAAGGCCGTGAGTGGGTCTTCCAAGGCTGCTGATGCCACGGTGATCTTCTCGAAGACTTCACGCTGCGTATTGAAGTCGCGGACCCGATGATGCAGCAGAGGGTCATTTCGCCGCTCAGCGATTCCTGGTGCCCCGGAGATGACGATGACTGGAGATTTCTCCGCGTACGCCCCGGCGATGGAGTTCGCCAGACTGAGCCCCCCCACGCAGTACGTGACGCAGACCGCCCCCAGGCCATTTACCCGGGCGTAGCCGTCCGCGGCATAACCGGCGTTGTCCTCGCGCGTGGTCCCGATCACTCGAATCGGGCTGGTCGACAACTCTCCGTAGAAGTCGAGCACAAAATCACCGGGAATACCGAAGACATCGCGAATTCCGTAATCCTGCAACCGCTGAATCAGATATCCGCCAATCGTGTCTCTCGTTAGACTCTGGCTGACCAGATCATCACTCGACGCGGAATTTGATGATGAAGACTTTGTTTTCCGAGAACGAACTTTGGACATGGCAGACCGCCTTTGTTGTGTGCAGGTTGTTGGTCGCCTCGGCCGTCCGACCATCAGTCACTCCCACGACCAGTTCGACAAACGCCGCGTGACATCCGCAGGCTTTCGACTGCGCGACATTCTTCCGACCTGGGACGGAAAGCACTGAACCGTAAACCGCGGGAACATGGGGTTATTACGAGGTTCCCCGTTATCATTCTAGGCAACAGCGGAAACCACGAGAAGGAGTGACGACAGTCGAGGTCGTCTGTGGAACTGCACCGAATTGGCCAGCTTGGTTCGCAGCCCACCGCTGCCTGCATGACAACCTCAACCGAGCCGCCAACAGTGCCTACAGCCCCAACCAGCGGCGAAACGAAGAGAAGAGGCCTCCATCCCGGTCGGCCTTTCGCCGCACCGTGTCCGCACGGCGGCGTGTGGACTCTGGCCGAAACTTACGAGCGGTCCGTTCGGCTGCCTTCACGGGACTCTTCCGCGGAGCATTCGCTTGGGAGTTTTCATCGACTGACACCACCGTTCTGTCGGAGACATTCGCCAGCAGCCGGCCCCAGTAACTGTCGAGCAGCTTCTGGCAGTCCGCATAACGCCGTTCGTTCCAGGAAAGAGTGACAGCTGACTGCAGTTTTGTCAGTCGGCGATAATCGTCCGCGGTGATGTACTGCGGCTCGACGACAGAGGCATTCGGCCGCGAGTCATCTGCCTGGCGCAGGTTGACGGTCGCATCCGAGGCACTGCCAACCGCGTACGAGACATGTTCCACACCACCATCTGAAGCCACTGCCGCACCGTTGACCAACACCCGTCGGCGGTCCAAAGCGACCCGGTCCTGGTGGCGGAGCTGCTCGGACAATCGCGTCAATTGAGATTCCAGCAACGCGATCCGCTGTTCCATGGCAGTCGCCGCTTGCCGATCGACCTCGCTACTGACACCAACCAGTCGAGCGTTCGGCTCGTCGATTTGACATCCCGCCATGCCATAGGGAGGAAGCGAGCAACGCAGCTCGCGAGTCCCTTCGCTGAGCGGTCGCAACGCGACCGATCGGCCCCCTCGCAACCAGGACGCCGTCGACGACTGACTGACCGCCAGCACAATCCTCACGTCAACCCGGGCGTCGATCTCGTTCACAGCATAGAGGTAGGTGTGTTCCTGTTCGCGAGCCACGCGAAGTGCAATCGGCTGTGCTTGAACAGCAGCCAGGCGGAACGGCAATGCCGGGAGAGAGGATATCTCAGCCCGGATATCACGCGTTGCCAGTTCTTGCCCGAACGGAGGCCGCCAGCCACCGTCGAACAGCACTTGCGCGTCGAGTGCCGCCATCGCGTGCGCAAAACGCGCGTTGGGCTCCACACCTCCGGGAGTTGTCTGCACAGTCAGCCACGTTGCTGCCGGCTGCCACGGGCTGACCTCATCAAACTCAGTGAGACGGTACTCCCGCGGCAAATGGTAGAACAAACTTCCCGCAGTCGCCTGAGCGAACGCCTGATCCAAATGTGTGTTGCAATTGACGCTCTGATCGAACGCGGCCGGAAGCTGATGATCCGACAGTCCAACGATTCCCGGTCGCAGTAAAACCAGGTTGGCATCCCCCTGGTAGGCACTCAGGTTCAGTCCCTTCGGCGAAAGGAGCGCATCCAGACGAGTTCCATTCTTAATGGCCTCGACAAGACTTTCGTCGACATAGCTGCCACGCAGAATTCGATTTCCGGACAGGATGCAGCGGCTGTTGGAGTTCTCCGCAGTCACGACCGCCGCCAATCGCTTGTGAAATCTGGCCAGTTCCCGACACCGCCAGGCAATCCACTCGGTTCGGGCATCACCAGTCAGGAATTCGTACCGCAAACGGCGTCCCTCGGGAGTGTCAGAAGCGGGGATCGTCAAGCCGCTCTCCGCGGCAAAACGATCGACGGTGACATCATCGTACCCCCACTCCAGACCGGGGAACTGAAGATACCCGACGCTACTGAGTTCGATCGCCAGACCGGCAAACGATGGATGGCCCGCATATCGTTTTACGGTCCAGCGAACAACTTCCTCCACGGCCTCTTGGACCGCAGGGTGCAGCGGGTTGTAATACGGTCCGCCGCGTCCGGCAGTATGACACTGAGACCGCCAGGTCTGGTGCTCGAAGTTGACCAATTCGATTCCACGGGCCGCCTGCGGGGCGTTGCGTAGCCGACGCTCCAACTCTGGCAGTGGTGAGGAGAATTGCAGCTCTGGGACCAGTTTCAATCCGACCTGATCAAACTTCCGGAACACCAACTCCAGAACATCTTTTTGAGATGGCTCAAATGTCTCGGTGGAATGTCCGCCGCGATCGTAGCGGATTGACGGTTCTAACATCGGTGCCGGGAAGACTGTCGATCCGTCAAATCAACCAGATCAGTTTTTTTAAGTCGTAGCCCTCGTCCAACAGATACCGCGTCAGACGGTCGGCCGAATCGTAAAACGTCTTCCAGTCGTCCAGACTTCTGCCACCATCGGCGTCGAAGACCTCCGTCCCGCCAAACGTTTCTGGTAGCAGTGGTTTATGAAGGTACGGACCCACCAGACGATTCCGCGAGTCACCTTCGATTTCCCGGTTGCCTGGTCCGCCGTCTTCCTGCCCCATTCGTCCTGATAGGTCGTCCTGAGTAATCGGCACCAAGGGTTTGGCAACGTCGACGACGTCGGCCGCCAGTGGCATCGGTTCAACGAAGTCGCTCGATGCGCCAACACGCTGATAGACGGAAATCCGTGTCACATC
>CALJUK010000481.1 GCA_937975745.1 uncultured Planctomycetaceae bacterium
GAATCAGATCGTACCAGCGGCAGGTGTCGAGAATCGGGCCGATGACGTCGATCAGGAATGCGCGAATCCGGCGGAACGGTCCCACCGGGAAGTAGTGGAAGACCAGAAACATGATAAACATGGGGATCGTCGCAGCCACAGCGACGGCAATGGCCCAGAGGTCCAGTTGGAGTGGGGTCAGCGGATTGACCCCGACCACCCAGCCTCCAAACAACGCCACCAGGACAAGGCTTCCCTCGAAGCCCGCAGCCAGGTTGAGAAATCGGCGGCGGGCATCGGGATCGAGCATGGAAGTCGGTCCAAACCGGTCATCGGCTGTGGGTTCAACAACCCGTTCCACAAGTTCATCGGCGGGGTATCAGCGGTCGGTCGAATTCGGGGCGGTCTTCTCGAAGATGACGATATGCTGGCGGGGCAGCACTCCGATCGTCTTCTGAAACTTCATTCCGAACTCGGGCTGCTCGGCTTCGAGCCGGACCTGCTTTTCGCTCATCTTGTGGACGAGTTTGATCGGCACGGTCGGGTCCTCCATGCGGTACTCGACAAACGCGACACGTCCGCCGGGCCGCAATGCTTGCGAAATCTCCCGCAGCATTTCATAGGGGAACTCGAATTCGTGGTAGACGTCGACCATCACGACCAGATCGACCGACTCGGGCTTCAGGTTGGGGGACTTCTGGGTCCCTGTGACGGGGGTCACGTTCTATATGGCAAGGTTTTCGAGCTTCTCCCGCAGGAGTTTTAACATTTCATCCTGAACGTCGACGGCGTAGACCTGTCCGGACGGTCCGACCCCCTCGGCCAGGAGAATGGTGATCACTCCGCTGCCGGCACCAATGTCGGCCACCGACATGCCCGGCTTCAACTCCAATGCAGCCGTCAGTAGCGAGAGACGTTCTTCCTTTTCTCGCGACGGTCGTTCCAGCCAGGGAGCCCCCTGGTAACCCATGACCCGGGCGATTTCGCGTCCCAGGTAGAACTTGCCAATGCCGTTGGGGTCGTGGTCGAACCGGGATTTGGCGTACGTATACCGACCTTCCTCCGCGTCCGATGGCTTGTTCGCTGTTGGCGCCTCGTCGGCCGCTTGGACGCGAAGCGTTGCCAGCCCAAAGACGATGGCCAGAAGCAGACAGAGTCCGTTGACCGACACGTTCGACGAACGCTCGGGCCGTCTGCGGGTCGATTTCCACGCCATGGCTGTCTCCATTCGCATCTGGGGCAACGCCTGTTCGCCGCCGCTGGCAAAAGGGGCGATCAAAAGCCGCGGGCTGCCCGGATGTCGTCAAACGTCCGCAGATCGTAGTCGATTTCGACAAAGTCGAGCACGCGGCAGAGACTGCGGACAGCGACCCCCATCCCGTCGGGACCACTGAAGCCGCCGAATTGCCCGCCCCCCTTGAGGTGGGGTTCGGCTTCCAGGAAGACACCCGGAACGCCGAGCTTCTTCAGTTTGCGTTCGAGCTTCGGAATGACTTCGCGGAAATCACGCAGGAACAATGAGTGGCCCGCGTCGCCGACATCCGCGGGGACGAAGTTCTTCAGCCGCTCTTCGTCGACGGACCCGGTCCATTTCAAGTCCGGATCGACGCGATAGTCCTTGATGTGGATCCAGCCGATCTGATGCTTGCAGTCCTGATATTCCTGCAAGCATTCCACGGGGTTCTTGTTCTGGGCGGCCACGTTGCCGCCGTCGAAGATGCAGACAATATTCGGGTGGTTGACCATCCGGGCGAGTTTGGCGAGCAGTTTGCCGGTGTCACCAACGAGGTTGGGTTCGATTTCCAGCCCGAAGATCAGACCTTCGGCAGCGCAGGCGTCGACAATTTGGCCGAGTTGGTCGACAGCCTGCTGAATGTACTCCGCCTGGTCCTCGCCGCGTGGATGGTAGAACGAGAAACCACGGATCAGCTTGGTCCCCAATTCGCCCGCGGCACGAATTGTCTTGGCGACCTCGGTCTTCATGTACTTGTCGAAGGGGACGAACTTGTTGTGCGTACCGTCTTCCTTGTCGACGAGCTTCACCTTGCCAACTCGCGCGCCAATGCTGGTGACATTCATGCCGTATTCTTCGTGACGGCTGCGAAGCAACTTGTACTCTGCCTTGTTAAGGTCGACGACATGTTTGACTTCGCCGCTTCCATCCACATCCAGGAATCGTGGTGTGTAGTACCGCAGGCCGAGGGCCGATAACGCGGCCAATTGCTCGACGGTGGACTTGGTGTTGGCGGCCTCGTCGGCGAAGGCACTCAGAATGACGCGAGGGTTGTCAGACATGCAAGTCGTTCCCAGCCAATGGCTTTCTCAGGCGATGTTGTGAGAAAAAGGGTACGTCACGGCGTACCCGACAATGGAATGCCGATTGAAGATGGCAGGCCTCATTGTTGAAAGTCCATCCGCAGGATTCAAGGATGGCCCCATGGAGAGTCGTTCACGTGGGAACATCGAATCGCAGCCACATGGAACGTGCGGGGCATGCACACCTGTCGGATGCATCGGCAAAGGAGGTTTCTGCCTCGGACGGCTTCATGATTCGAGGGAACGAACCAGGAGCCCCGTGACAGAAAATTACCCCGTAGAATCGACAGCGACACCCGGTGCCGGTAGGATCGTGGAATTGCTTGAAAGGGCCTGTTTTATCGCAACAGGAACGATCAGGGCTGCCGTTTTTCTACCCTGTTCGGCCGGTCGTGATTGACTGCGACATGGTCCGGTGAGCGATGTGTCCAGCCCAACGGGTCCCGGAGGCTCGTCGTCCTGTTTCTTCCATCGCAAGATGTTCATGTGGTTCAGGCGGGCTGGAAAGCCGGCACACAGACCTCGGTAGAGGACCGCCGGGCGAACAACCCGCATTGTCCGCCACACCAGTCGTGGACTGCGCGAACGTTGACGCGGTCTCGTTCCAAACAGTCGTTAATCCAAACCGTAGCGAAGGCATCATGAGTCAATCTTCACAGCAATTGCGTGCCGGGATGGTCGGCATGGGCATGATTTTCGACGAAACGTACCGTCCCTTCTTCGAGAAGGCGCATCAGGAAGGCCTGTACGACGCTCGTTGTGGCCTGGTGAACGTTTCGCTCGACGCGGTCGCCACACGGACTGGGAAGCGGGCCGAGAAGTACAAAACCGAAGCGGGTGATAAGATTTCGCCGTTCCGGAGTTTCACCGGGAATGCTCCGACGGCTGACATGCTTGCGACGGACGTCGACTTTGTCTGCGTTGCGACGCCGGATGATCGCCACTTCTCTGCCGCGAAAGAAGTCCTCACAGCTGGCAAGCACCTGTTGGTTGAAAAGCCGTCGGTCCTCACGCTTCAGGAAGTCGACGAGCTTCTGGCTTTGGCCCGTGCGAAGAAGTGTCTCGCCAAAGTGGTCTATCACAAGTTACTCGACCCGGATCACAAGAAACTGCGGTCTCTGGTGTACGACGACGTATTGAAGCACGTGAACACAGGTTACTGCACGCTGCTAGAGCCGAAAGCGATCTCTGGCTCGCAATTCTCGGAATGGATCACCGGCCGGAACCCCGGGACTTACGTTGCGGTCCATTACATCAAACTGATCGACTTCACGTTTGGTGGCAAGCTGAAGACCGTGACGGCCACGGGCCAGCGGGGGCTGGTTGGTCCGCAGGATGGTCCGACCTGGGACAGCTGTCAGATGCGGATGGTCTACGAGTACGAAGACGGTCGCGAAGCCGCCTTCGACATCCACACCTCCTGGGTGACACCGGACAACTTCCCCGGTTATGTCGAGCAGGAAGTCCAATTCCGTTTCGACAATGGCCTGTGGAACGGTCACAGCCGCAAGCGGGGCGTCGAGTGCACCGTCGAGGAGCACACTCCTTTCGACATGAAGATCTCGATGAACAACCACTACAATGGCAGTTTTGTCGAACCCTGGGGGGAACGCTCGCAGCGGGGCTACGGCATCGAAGTGATCGAACGGTTCGTCCGGGAAGTTGCCTACCTGGAGTTTGGCAAGACGGGCGATCGCGATTCTCGCCTGCAGGAACTGACCGCCTTGCACTATAATGACCTGTCAGCCGACCGACAGGTCGTGGCCGCTGTTCAGGCTCTGGAAGCCATCCTGGAACGTCATGCGGCGGGTGAACCGGACTGCGTCGTTCGTGTCAACGATGCCAAAGGAGGGCTCGTGCTTTATCGGCCGGGTAGCGAGCAGGCCGACGTGCTTTATTCTGGCACCGTGTGAAGTTGGCGGCATATGAAATTGGCACCGTATGAAATTGGCACCGTATGAAATTGGCACCGTATGAAATTGGCACCGGCGAGGTGCGACAACAGCAAAACGTGGGTGAGCTGCTGACAGGCTGAATCGACATTCTGTCTTCGGACGTTGAAACCGCAGGCCACCTCAAACCGCAGAACAACAAACGGCGTTCAACACGCTATAGGTCGATTGATCGCGAATACTCAGGAAACGATGAGCATGTCCAGCCCGATCCACTTCACTGGCGAAAACCAGTCCAACGATGTCCGTACCCAGGTCACGCAGACCGAACCGCTCGCCATGCGGACGTATACTCCGACGCAGGCTGTCATTGCCAAGTCGGCCGGCGTGTTCCATTGGACTCTCGAAGGCCGGCGACTCTACGATTTTTCGTCCGGAGTGCTGGTGGCCAATCTGGGGCATAACCCCAGCCGTTGGATGAAGCGGTTCGGTGAATACATGGGCTGGACGCCAGAGACATTCGGCACGTCGGTGGACGACAGCGAGTTTGTCGAAGCCGCTCCGATGACCGCGTACAATGCCGTGACACCGGTCGAGGTCCAGGCCAACTCTCGTTTGCTGGCGAGTGTGCGGGCCACACCGCACGGGAGTCGCCTGAATCAACTGATGTGGGCCGCCTCCGGGTCGGAAGCCGTTCAGAAAGCACTGTGGGCCTGCCTTCACCGCGATCCCAAGCGTGACATCATTCTTGCCAGCCGGTATGGCTTCCATGGCAAAAAAGGGCTCGCCGGTGCCGTGACCGGCAGCGAGAACTCTCCCGACCGCGATCCCCGGGTGAAGTTCTTCGGTTTTCCGATGGAAGAAATTGCCGACGGCTATTTCCGGAACCGCGATATCGATCTGGTTCCCTACCAGGACGAATTGCACCGCCTCCAGAAAGAGTTTGGCAGTCGCCTGAACGTCATGATCACCGAGCCCTATCTGGGAGGGGGCGGAAGTTACCACCCGCCAGCCAGCTATCTGCAGATGTTGGTGAACTTCTGCCAGGCCCACGACATCATGTTCATCCTGGATGAAGTTCAGGCGAACTTCGGCCGGACCGGGTCAATGTACGCTTTCGAGGCCTACGGCATCGAGCCGGACTTCGTCACACTGGGCAAGGGGATGGGGAACGGTGTCCCCGTCGCTGCGGTCGCCGGCCGGTCCGACGTCATGTCCTCGCTCTCTTACGGCGAAGCCTCTGACACCTGGAGTGCCAACCCGCTGGCGTCGGCATCAGTCCTGGCAACTCTCGACGAGTTCGAAGGGACCGACGTGATGGACCGGACGCGTCATCTGTCCGGCATCTTTCGGACCGGGCTGGAACGGCTGAAAGAGACGGGACTCATCACCAAAGTCCGCGGCGAGGGACTGGTCTTCGGAATTGAGGCCAAAGGCCAGGGAGACCTCTCCGCGAAAGATGTTGCCAATGCGTTGGTCGA
The DNA here is from genome assembly GCA_937975745.1 of uncultured Planctomycetaceae bacterium. Lineage (GTDB taxonomy): Bacteria > Planctomycetota > Planctomycetia > Planctomycetales > Planctomycetaceae > CALJUK01. The sequence goes on from CALJUK010000481.1 coordinate 5,669, forward strand.
AGCCGCCTACCTCGGCGAAGAGGGGGGCGACGGAATCCACCTCCTGGGGGCATTGGCCGGCACGGTCCTTCGGGTCAGTCCACCGATGTGTATGACTGATCAGCAGGCCAAAGAGTCGTTGGAACTGCTGTACGGGATCTGCGAACGGACAGCGATCCGGCTAAGGGAAACAGCCGTCGGTGCCGGCGCCCGGTCCTAAGTGGTGGACAGCGGAGACCATGGGCCAGCGGGAACCGAGGAGACTTGATTCCTGCTGCTCCCGATCGGATCCCTTTAGCGGGGTGGGGTGCGGAGCCGCCGGGTTGCCATTGACCTGACCTGCCGTTTCACGCAATATTCCGCGGTCAAACACGCCTCGACAGTCCAAAGACCGCCCCCTGAGAACGGCCATGCCCGAAATGACCGCAGAACCCGATTCGCAACCTCATCAGAAGATAGACCGCTTCGAGAAGGAGCGCCTGCGCAAAGTCGATCAACTGATCGAGATGGGAATCGATCCGTGGGGCCAGCGGTTTGACGGCCATATCCCAATTTCCCGCTGCCGCGAACTCGCCCCTGCCGAGTCTGGTCAGGATGGCGAGCAAGTCCGAGCGGCCGGCCGCATCATGCGTCGCCGTAAGGCGGGCAAGCTGCGTTTCTACGACATTCAGGATGCCACTGGTCAAATCCAGCTGCTTGTCTCGCGGGGGGACGTCTCGGACGAGCAATGGGCATTGCTCAGTGCGCTCGACCTGGGAGATCTCATCGGTGTGGATGGCCCGTTGCGGCTGACCGACACCGGTGAGATATCGATCTTCGTCGAAAAGATCACCGTTCTCTGCAAGAGCCTCGCCCAGCCGCCGGAAAAGTTTCACGGTGCCAAAGACACCGAAATGCTGCTGCGGCAGCGGTATATTGACCTGATCTATAACCCGGGTGTCGTCGAGCGGATGCAAAAACGCAGCCGCATCATTGCCTCGGTTCGGCAGACGCTAGGGACGCGAGATTTCCTGGAAGTCGAGACGCCCGTCCTGCACGCCATTGCCGGCGGTGCCGCCGCCCGGCCCTTCATTACCCACCACAACACGCGGGCCATGCCGCTGTTTCTGCGGATCGCGTTGGAACTGCATTTGAAGCGGCTGATGGTCGGCGGAATTGAGCGTGTCTTCGAACTCGGCCGTGTCTTTCGCAACGAAGGGATCGACGCGACCCACAACCCCGAATTCACGATGATTGAGATCTATCAGGCGTATGGCGATTACGCCAGCATGATGGAACTCACCGAGGCCATCGTCTGCGACGCCGTCAAGTCCATCAGCGAGTCGCTCAGTTTGCAGTGGTGTGGAAGCGAAATTGACTTCACTCCCCCCTGGCCGCGGCTGAAGTACGCCGACCTGCTACAGGAACACGCTGGTTGCCAGCTTGGTGACGAAGCCAGCCTGACGGCCAAGGCCCGCGAGCTGGGCATCCCGACCGAAAATGTCCATCTGGACGTGCTGGCAAACGAACTTTTCGAGGCGACTGTCGAAGACAAGCTGATGGGCCCCGCCTTCGTCATCGATTACCCGGCATCAATCTGCCCCCTCACAAAGCGAAAGACGGACAACCCCGCCATTGCCGAGCGGTTCGAGCTGTTTGTTCAGGGGATGGAACTGGCCAATGCCTATACGGAGTTAAACGATCCCAAGCTGCAGGAACAACTGTTCCAGACACAACTGGCTGGGTTGTCGGATGAAGATTCGATGGCCCGGATGGATCACGATTTTGTCCGGGCGCTCAAGGTCGGTATGCCCCCCGCCGGAGGCTTGGGGATCGGCATTGATCGCCTGGTGATGCTACTGACGGACACGCGGACGATTCGGGACGTCATTTTCTTCCCGCTTCTTCGCCCCGAAGGGCAGGCCCCGGCCACCGCTGACGGGGCAAACTCCGAAGGCAAACCGCAGTGATGGCGGCAAGACGCCCTGAAACAACGCGTTCCTGAAACGGCAGCAGGAGGGTTTGGCCGTCTCAGCCGAAACGTACCTTTCGAACGCGACAGAACACTGGCAAGGATGCCCGCGATGTATAAGTTTTTGCTCTGCGTGCGGTACCTCAAGACGCGGTACATCGCGCTCGCCTGCATCGTGAGCGTCATGCTTGGCGTGGCCACGATGATTGTGGTCAACAGTGTGATGGCCGGCTTCGGCAATGAGATGCGGGACCGCATCAAGGGAATCCTGGCCGACGTCGTTGTCGAGTCCAACAGTCTCGACGGAGTCGAGGACGCCGATTACCACATGCAGCTCATCCGTGACGCGGCGGCGGATGATATCGAAGCCATGACGGCCACCGTCGAAGTGTACGGCATGCTGAGCTTCGAATACGCCGGTCAGTGGATCACCCGTCCGATTACTCTGATCGGTATCGATCCGATCGGTAAGTCCAAGGTCGGCCCGCTCGTTGACTATCTCGTCAATACGGATGCGTTCCCGACTGTTGATGGAGAAATTGACGGCTGGGCGTTGAATTCCGCGGCCAGGACTCATCGCGAGCGTTGGAAACGGCATCGTGAATGGATGCAACAACAGTTCCGAGCCGATGCCACGCTGCAGGGCGTTCCCCAGAATACCGCCAGCGACAGCCAGATCGTTGACAGCAGCCCATCGAACGCGGTTCCCCCATTTGCGGACACACCCCCATTTGCCGATGCAGCGGTGTCCAGTTCTCCACAAGCCGACTCTCAGACGCAAGCGATTGCCGAAAATGACCCGTTCGCCGACGACCCCTTTGCCGGGACGGGGCCGGCGGTCGCGACCGCGGATGCCTCTCAACCGTTGGAAGGTCGGCTGTATCTCGGCGTTGGACTGGTCAGTTTTCCTTACGAAGACGGCCAGACGGGTGAAGTCAAAACAAACATGATGGTCCAGCCCGGCGATGACGTTCGCATCAGCACGGTCACGGCCGGTCGCCCGCCAGCACCGGCCCACTTCTACGCGACCGTTGTCGACGTCTTCAAGTCGGGAATGAGCGAGTACGATTCGAGTCTGGTCTTCTGCAATCTGGAACATCTCCAGAAAGTCCGCGGGATGATCGATCCCACCACGCAGTCCAAGGCGATCACATCGATCCAGATTAAACTCAAGGACTATTCACGGGCCGACGAAGTCGTGGCCAAGCTGAAGGCGTTGTTCCCACCGGGGGCCTACTCGGTTCAGACCTGGGAACAAAAGCAGGGCCCGCTGCTGGCTGCCGTCGAAGTGGAGTCCGCCATTCTCAACGTTCTGCTGTTCTTGATCATCGCGGTCGCGGGCTTCGGCATTCTGGCCATCTTCTACATGATTGTTGTCGAGAAGACCCGCGACATCGGCATCCTGAAGGCGTTGGGAGCCAGCTCGCGCGGCGTCATGTCGGTCTTCCTGTCCTACGGCCTGGCATTGGGCATCGTCGGCAGCGGTGTCGGCGTGATCGTGGGCCTGCTTTTTGTGAAGTACATCAATACCATCGAAACTGTCATCACAGTGCTGACGGGACGGCCCGTCTTTGACGAGCGAATCTATTACTTCCCGGAGATTCCAACGCAGGTCAATCCGTGGACCGTCTGCTGGGTCGCTTTCGGAGCCATGGCCATTGCCGTTCTGGCCAGTATCCTGCCGGCCCGACGAGCGTCGCGGCTGCACCCGGTGGAAGCGCTGCGGTACGAATAGCGACCTTCGGATTCAACAGACAACCCCGTCCGCTGCGGAATGCAGTGGCGTCACACAGCATATCGATCTGGTTCGTTCTTGCCGGTCCTGTCCGCGGACGAACAGACACGCCAGGAAGGCGACGATTCATGAATGAGACTGTTCGCATGCCGGTGAACCATATCCAAGCGATCGCCCTTGAGAAATCCTACCACAAGGGGGAACACCGTGTGCCGGTCCTGTGTGGAACCGAGATCAGCATCAACAAGGGAGAGTTCGTCTCGATCGTTGGGCAATCTGGCTCCGGCAAGAGCACTCTGTTGCATTTGATCGGCCTGTTGGACTCGCCCGATGTGGGAGAAGTTCGGCTGGAAGGCCAGCGGATCGACGATCTGCCGACTCGTGTTCGTGACGAACTTCGCAATCGTGTCTTTGGATTCATCTTCCAGTTTTATCATCTGCTGCCAGAATTGAACCTGCTGGAAAACGTCCTCAGCCCATTGATGATTCGTCATCCGGCGTGGCGATATTGGACCCGTCGGAACGAGTTCCGTGATATGGCGCTCCACTTCATCGAGAAGGTGGGCCTGATGCACCGACTGCATCACAAACCGTCGGAACTATCCGGTGGCGAAATGCAGCGGGCTGCCATCGCTCGGGCACTTGTGGCGGCACCGGAAGTTCTGCTGGCCGACGAGCCAACGGGCAACCTGGATGCCGGCACTGGCGAGGAAATCATGGAACTGCTCACCAGCTTGAACGAGCAGGAGGCCCTCACTATCATCATGGTGACTCACGACCCGGTGATTGCTCAGCAGGCCCACCGAACTGTCCGACTGGTGGAAGGGCGAATCGAATTGCAGCAGGAACGCTCCGGTGCAACAGGGCACGAAATCAGTTGCGCGTAATCGGTTGTGCTAGTCGGCTGATCACTTGCTGAGACTTGGTTTTCCCTCCGGATTGTTCTACGGCAGTCGGGCGAACTTCCCTCGCGTCTCGCGTGTCACTTGGTCGCTGGCACGCGGGTTGCTCTCCTCGGTCGAGCGACGTCCGGATGAAGGCTCGCTTTCGCGGGAACGTCGCCGGGCTGCGGGGCCGGGCTGCGGTCTGTTTGATGGCAATCACTTGTGGGATGCCGCTGTCCCGCTGTCGGGAAACAGGCCGACCTGTTCAAACTCAGAATCACTACTCATGGCCAATGAGATTTACATTGCTGGTCGACTCGTGCCCGAGGACGAAGCCAAGATCAGCGTCTTTGACCACGGACTGTTGTATGGCGACGGCGTGTTCGAAGGAATTCGCGTTTACAGCGGGAAGGTCTTTCTACACAAAGACCACATCAAGCGACTGTACGAAAGCGCGCGGGCCATCCGACTGGACATCCCAATGTCGCAGGCAGAGATGATCGCTGCCGTGAACGACACGGTCGCCGCCAACGACATTTCTGACGGCTATGTCCGCCTGGTCGTCACCCGTGGCGCCGGGACGCTGGGGCTCGATATCCGCCGCACCAGCAACCCGCAGGTCATTATCATCGCGGATACGATTACGCTGTATCCGTCCGAGTATTACACCAGCGGTTTGAAACTCGTGACGGCCAGTACGCTCCGCAATCATCCCGGTGCACTCAGCCCACGGATCAAGTCGCTCAACTACCTCAACAATATCCTGGCCAAGATCGAGGGAACGGACGCCGGCTGTGTCGAAGCGGTCATGCTGAATCACAAGGGGGAAGTCGCCGAATGTACGGGTGATAACATCTTCCTGGTCAGGGACGGGGTGATCCGTACTCCGTCGGCCGAGTCGGGAATTCTCGAAGGCATCACCCGCAACGCCGTCATCGGACTGGCCCGCAAAGCCGGCTACGACGTTCGCGAGGTCCCTTTGACTCGGCATGACATCTTCATCGCCGACGAGTGCTTCCTGACCGGAACGGCGGCGGAAGTCATTCCCGCGGTCAGTCTGGACGGCCGGTTGATCGGCGATGGTGTTCCCGGACCGGTGACAAAGCAACTGCTCGAAGCCTTCCGCAAGCTCACCCGTGGCGAAGGCTGAGACCCGTTTCGATCCTGGCGCCGAGTGGCCACGGTCGCGTCGGGTGACCACGGTCACCCACCAGATTTCGACAGACCGCATTCAAGAGGGGCACTTACCGGATCCAGCCGCCCCCCAGAACGCGATTTCCGTCGTACAGCACGACCGCCTGGCCGGGTGTCACACCGTACTGTGGTTCGTCGAAGCGGACAGTCAACTCGTCTGTCCCGACACGCTTGATTGTGGCCCAGGCTGCTTCGTGGCGATAGCGAATCTGGGCATGACAACGGAATTGGTCGGGTGGATCGGCGATGAGCCAGTTCAACCGATCGGCCGAGAGTTCCTGCCGGGCGAGGTCTTCCCGCGTACCGATCACGACACGGCGTGTCTGCGGCTCGATGGCGATGACGAACCGGGGGGCACCAAAGGTCACGCCAAGCCCCTTCCGCTGTCCGATCGTGAATTTGTGATAGCCGTCGTGTTGACCGACAACTTGCCCGGACGTGTCGACCAGTTCGCCGGCCGTCTCGTGCCCCCCCCGGTAGCGGTGGATAAAGCCGACGTAGTCCTGATCCGGAATGAAGCAGATCTCCTGGCTGTCCTTCTTGTTGGCCACTCGTTGAAGACCTGCCTGATGTGACATCTCGCGGATTTCGGGTTTCTGAAATTCGCCGACCGGGAAGAGAATTTTATCGAGTAAGTCGCGCGCGATGCCGAACAGCACGTACGACTGATCCTTCGAGAGATCATCTCCCCGCAGCAGCGAAGGGAATTCGTCCCCAGGGAGCCTCTGCAGCCGGGCGTAGTGACCGGTGGCAATCCGTGTGGCCCCGACCTGCTGGGCGAAGTCCCATAACCGGCCGAACTTCAACCAGTTGTTGCACATCACACAGGGATTGGGTGTCCGGCCAGCGAGATACTCGTCCGCGAAGTAGTCCTTGATGCGACCAAACGCCTCGCGGAAGTTGAGCGCATGGAATGGAATGTCCAACTGATCGGCCACGCGGCGTGCGTCGGCGGCGTCACTGGCCGAACAGCAGCCCTGCTTGTTGCTGGCGGGATTGATCACGGGGAGCAGACCGTCGGACGATGTCTCGCAGACGGTCTCTTCGTGGGTGCCCGATCGCATGAACAGGCCGATGACTTCGTGGCCTTGTTGCTTCAGCAAGTGCGCGCAGGCCGAGCTGTCGACTCCGCCGCTCATTGCCAGAACAACACGCTCGCCCATTGCTACGACTCCCCCATCATTCAATATCTCAAACCGGTTGGACCGAGTGACACGCAATCCACAGCACAGGTCGTGGTGTGGTCCCTTGCAGTTGGCTGGCGACGAAAATCCCGAGACTGCGAACTACAGCTCCCCCATTGGGGCCGGATCGTCCGATGCGTCGTCCCACGTCTTCCAGTTTCGCCAATAGCCGGGAATATCTTTGCCGTACAAGGTCGCGACCTGCTCGTAGATTTGCCCGAGCGTCTGGCCTTCAAAGCTCGCCACCGACCGGCCGCTGTTTTCGGACAGTTCCTTCATCGCCCGCATCAAGGCCGGTGCAGCGGTGTTCGTCTGAAAGACGTGTTCCGAGGCAATACCCATCGCTCTTCCTTCCGGTAGACAGCGAATGTCGAGACAGCCTGTATCAAGACCGCCAGTATCAAGACGACGAACATCGATCGCAAGTTCGGGAGAGGAATGCGTGGTTGGCAGACGGTGATGGTCACCTGGGCTGCCGCCGTCGCGATCCAACTCTAGCCCGGTCTTACTGCGTTTCATGCACAGGGACGACGGATGAGCGCCGGCGGACAACACCGTCCACTCCCGATGATTCGGCAGAAAGTTTCCGCCACGCACATCGCCCGGCGACGTCAGCGGGCCTTACCGTGCGGCCTCTTCAGCCTGGTTGACGCTCTGCGCCAGCTCGGTCGGACCCAGTATCTTCAGTTCTAGCAACTGGGCGACCAGTTCGCGAGCCAACGGTCCAGCATCGGCGCCACCACTGCCGCCGTGTTGCAGCACCGCCACAAAGGCGATTTCCGGCTGGTCGGCAGGAGCATAGCCGGCAAACCAGGCGTGATCGTTGGCGCCGCCAGCCACTTCGGCTGTTCCCGTTTTCCCGGCGATGACGATTTCCTTCATTCGCACCCGTTTAAAACCGGTCCCTTGCCGATCGTTCACAACACGCCGTAAACCGTCCCGAACCTGGGCCAGAGTTTCTTCGGTCAGACCGGGAATCTTGCGGCGGGGATGTAACAACGCCGAGTCGGACGCGGTCGTTCCCGGCCCGCTGCCCCATGTTTCGCGGACAACATGCGGCGTCACCAGGTATCCACCGTTGGCGATGGCCGCCATCATTCGGACGACCTGCAAGGGTGTGACGGTCAACTGGGCCTGGCCGATCGCGATTCCCAGCGTATCGCCCGAATACCAGACGGAATCCTTGGCCTGGGGAACGTCGCTGTCCGGGGGAAACGGTAAATGGCCGCTCCGTTCGCCCGGCAAATCAATGCCCGTTGGTCGTCCGAAACCGAGCCGGTCGGCCCAATCACAGAGAATCTCCGGGCCCATCTCGCGGGCACACTGGAAGAAATAGACGTTGCATGACCGGCAGATGGCATCGCTGAGCGTTGTCTCGCCGTGTCCCATGCCGAAATGTCGATAAATGTAGCAGCGGTGACTGTTGGGGTTATCGAGATAGCCCTGACAGAATCGGGCGCGGGCCGGATTGATCTTGCCGCTTTCCAGGACAGCAATGGCCGTCAACGTCTTGAAGACCGAGCCCGGGGCGATTGTCATCCGCGTCAGGCGGGGGAACAGCGGCTGACGGGGATCGGCCAGAGTTTTCTCCCAATCGTCGGCATCCTGCCGGGCGAGTGTCTGCAGATTGAATCGCGGAGCGGTCGCCGCAGCCAGGATGGCGCCGTCGTGTACCCGCAGGGCAATCAGGCAGCCACCGTGCGGAAGACGCTTCAGGTCGGCCGAACCGGCAAACGAGTCCTCGCCAATTGCCTCGTCCAGAAGTGCTTCGCAGGCTCGCTGCAGTCGGGGATGAAGCGTGAGTGTGATGTCGCGTCCGATCCTTGGGGCACGGATGACTTCTTCGGCGACGATTGTTCCCGAGGCGTCACGCGATTGGCGGATTCTTCCCGTCAGTCCACGGAGACTACGGTCATACGTCCGTTCGACGCCCGAGCGGCCAATGCGGTTGTCCGGCTGATAGTCGAGCGGATCCCCGGCCGGAAATTCCTCCCGCCGGGCGGCCAGCTGATCGTCACTAATGCGCGTGCGAACGCCAATCAGATGGGCTGCAAAGTCACCTTGCGGATAGTTGCGTTCGGTGGAAACACGAACTCGCATTCCGGGGAAGTCTGTCGTTCGCGACTCGATCTCGGCGGCCTTCTCCAGCGGAATTCCTTCCAGCAGCAGATGGTAGTCCTGTTCTTCAGCGAAGACGATCGGATCATCAACCGCCCGGTGGGGGGGCGTTGTCAACTGTTCGTGGACTGTGTTCCAGAGCTGCTTCCACCAAGGATGTGATCCGTCCCCGTCTGCCAGGCCGGCCTGTTCCCGCCGTTCGAGCTCGGCCCGTTCTTTTCGGCGGTACTCGATATGTTCGATCATCCGCTCGATACGGCTCTGAATCTCTTGCCGGGCCGTGGCGATTTCGTCGGTGTTGCGTCCGGTCACTGTGGCGAGCAGTTCCCACATGCGATTCCGCTGTCGGAGTACCTGCTGTTCCGAAGCGATAACGGCAGCACTGGTTCGCCGCAGAGAGTGGTCCAACCGGGAATAGGCCTGTTGACGCAGCCAACGGGGGTTGGGCGGTTCTTCCAGCCAGCGGTAATGCACCAGCAGGTCATAGCGTTCCGAATCGTAGGCCAGCAGCTGGCCGTCTGACGCAAAGATCCGACCGTCGCGGCTGACAAGTGACGATTCGGTCGTGGTAATGCGATCGACATCTCGAATGAAGACGTCCGGAGTGAGAGTCTGCAACTGAATCAACCGCCCGAACGTGACGACCAGCGGCAGCACCATTGCGGCATAGATGAAGACCAACCGTAAGCCCGGACGCTGATCGACACCGAGCCGGCTGTCTGCGGCGTCGCGGACTGCGACGCCGCCTTGCAGCGCGTTGTCGAGTCGATTGCGCATCTCAAAATGGCTCACGGTGAGGTTCTCTTTACCAATGCGATTCCCGTGTTAGTCCGCCAGCATCGACCAGCGATTTGTGATCTCGGCTGATCCACGGCTGCGGCGGGCAGTCGTTGTCCGGGCGGCCTTTCGGCCGACAAACAGCACAACAAACATCAGTCCCGCTGTCAGACCGGCACGCGAGCCGATCGCCAGCCAGTTGTCGACGACCACCAGCGGTTTGAAGGTCAATGTGGTCAGCGACGCCGCTTCGGCCACTGCCATGACGATTGTCTCCACGATGTCGCGGCAGACGACAGCAATGAAAACGGCCAGGCAGATCCAGCCGGTAGCCAACGGGCGATCATCTGGAAGCGACATTTGCAGGACGCCTGTCAGAATGGTGAATGTCAACAGCCCGGTTCCCAGCGGAGCCGCCGAAAGTCCGTCAGCCAACAGTCCCGCCATGGCAGCAGTGAGCAGTCCGGCTGGTGGCTCGCGGTCGAGAGCTGTCAGAACGGCCAGCAGCAACAGCAGGTCGGGGATGAGTCCGGCTGCGGTAATGTGAGCACTCAGCCCGGCTTGCAGAACCAACGCACCGTACAGACAGATTCCGGTGAAAAACCATCTCATGCAGTTACCGTCTCTTCTCGGATGATTTGGACTCGGTCGTGGCGATTCGCTCGGGATTGGGGACACGGCGAAGAACGCTGACCCGATCGAGTTGACTGAAATCGAATTGCGGGCGAACCAGGATTTCCCAGTGCGGACTACCCGGGGAGAGGTTGGCGGGGACGACCCGGCCGAAATAGACTCGCCCTGGTAGATCGCCGGCGCGAGCGGCCGAGTAAACCTGCTGCCCGACAAAAACCGCTTCGGTCGAGCTCACCGAGTTCACGCGGCACAGACCGTCACCGATTCCTTCCAGCAGTCCTTTAGGACCGAAAACCAATCCCAGCGACGTTTCACGGGCCAGTTCCACCAGTCCCCCGCGAAACTCGGGATCGGTGACCGACTGCAGGACACTGGTCCAACGTCCCACGCGGACCACGCGGCCAACGGCTTGGCTTCCGGAGTAGACCGGCTGGCCGGGTTCGAGTTGGTGGTCCGCCCCGATGTCGATCAACGGTCGCGCATCTTCCAGGACAAGAGACGACTCGACGAGTCCCTGATTGCGGCCGATGCCAAGAATCTTCTGTTCCCGCCACAACGCCGCTGTATCGCCCGCGAGAATACGTGCCGACAGGAACTCGGCTGTGATCAGCGGTGGGACTGTCTCGGCGGAGGGAGCCTGCTGGTCGGATGTCTTGCGGGAGAGTTGATTCCGCAGTTCGGCCGCCGCGAGTTGCCAATGCCTTTCCCGCAGTTCGGCCGCTTGCACTTGCGACTCAAGCATGGCGACTCGATCCTGTGTCAGCCAGGCGGCCTGCAGCGCGGCGACGGCAAGTTTCGAGTTGTCGATAATCTGGACGACAACCAATAGTCCGGGACGACTGGCGTCGCGGATGGCGGCCTGGATGGACTCGCGGACCCGGGGTGGTGCAACCAACAGTGTTGAACCTGCCAGGCAAATCGCTAAGGCCATCTTCAGAGAACCGTCAAACAACCGTGCCATGCCAGCGGTCGTCCTCGAACGTAGCGCAGCCAGCGGAGCGACTGACTGTGCGTGAATGGAAATTGTTGGCGGAATCGGATGCGGGACTGCAGACCGAAGTGCTAGATGTCGCCGTCACCGGAATCGAGACTGTCACGCCACTGTGAGAAGTGTTCGAGACAGATGGCCGCCCCCCGGGCGACTGTCCGGAGCGGGTCGTGAGCACAGCGGACCGGAATTCCCAATCGCTCTGTCATCAGCGTGTCCAATCGGCAGAGCAATGCCCCCCCTCCGGTCAGCACCAGTCCCGTATCGGCCAGGTCCGACGCGAGTTCGGGCTGACATTGTTCGATGACATTCTTGACGCAGTTAATGATCGCTTCGATCGGGTCGCGCAACGCCTCGCGAACTTCTTCGCTGGTGACTATTGCCTTCCGCGGCACGCCGCTGATCGTGTCCAGACCGCGGACTTCTGTCGTGAGTTCCAGATCCCGCGGATGGGCACTCCCGATTTCAATTTTGATCTGCTCAGCCGTCTGTGTGCCGATCCTCAGCGAGAAATGCTGTTTGAGATATTCGACGATGGCTTCGTCCAACTCGTCGCCGGCAATCCGGATCGAACGACTGACAACAATGTCCGCCAGACTGAGGATTGCCACTTCGGTCGTTCCCCCGCCGATG
>CALJUK010000482.1 GCA_937975745.1 uncultured Planctomycetaceae bacterium
GAGCAATTGGTGCTCAAGCAGGTCGAAAACGCTATGCGGCGGCAGATTCTCGAAATGAAGCAAGCCGGCTTCAGTCGGCAGGAGATTCTGGCCCACGAGAACGAACTCCGCCAGCGTGCTGTCTCGACCACCCGCCAGGCACTGAAAGAACATTTCGTGCTCGACAAGATTGCCGAGCAGGAAAACATCGACGTGACACCCCAGGACATCGAAAGCGAGATTTATCTGATGGCCTTGCAGGCCGGCGAGAATCCGCGGCGTGTTCGGGCTCGCCTGGAAAAATCGGGCGTCATTGAGAATCTGGAAGCTCAAATTCGTGAGCGGAAGGCCGTCGATATCGTCCTGGAGCGGGCAACTTACGAGGACGAGCCCTGGACTCCGGACCGTTCAGACCGCGTCGAAGCAGTTGCCCAGTCGGTGTGTGGCGTGCTGACGTCGTCCGGCGAAGACGAAGTCGAGGCAGACGAGGACGAGGCCTAGAACCAGTTTCAAAACCGGTTGGTGGCGAGTCTTCGGCCAGCATTCGCAGGACGAAGACGAAGCACACAGAGGTTTTGGAACCGCTTCTAGACTTTCCACAAGCGAGAGTTGCGTCGCGTTCAACTCTCGTTGAGATGGATTTGACGGGTGGCAGAACAAAACATTTCCCACCGACATCCGCCAGATCACGTCGACGCTACCGCCTGATGTAGCCCGCAGAACTGTTGATCCGTCAATAGCATTTCTGTGCCAGCTCTCGACGTTCCGGTGCCGGCTCACGATGGGTCGATCGCCCCACCATTTCTGACAACTCCGGTTCTGGCATTACGGTCGACATGGCCCAATCGAGTCGCTGTTGAACGTCTGCACGCAGTGAACCGTAAATCCTACCATGAAACGACCCGCCGTACGGTAGACGCGCCGCCGTGTTCCTCTACAATTCCCCTAGCGTCGGATTCGCTGGGCTTATTGCACCCGCTTGGCGGCTTCGACTTGGTTGTTGACGCCGTGACCGTCACTTGACGGTCCCCGCCGGAATCGTTAATGGGAATCCATTCCGTTCTCTCACGCATTCCCTCGCCACATCAGAGGAAGGCCAAGATGTTCGAACCCTCCGCCGGCCGCCCCAATTTGGTTCCGATCAATCAGCGGGCCGACTACCAGCGGCAGCGTCAGATGGGCATTGGTGATTTGCTGCTGGAAAATCGCATTGTTTTTCTGGACGGCGTCATTACCGACGGTAGTGCCAACCTGATCGTGATGAAGCTGCTTTATCTGCAGTCTGAAAATCGCCACCAGGACATCCACATGTACGTCAACTCGCCGGGCGGATCGGTCACGGCGACAATGGCGATCTATGATACGATGCAGTTCCTGGAATGCGACGTCGCAACGTATTGTGTCGGACTGGCAGCCAGCGGCGGTGCCATTCTGGTTGCCGGTGGCTCGCCGAAAAAGCGGTTCGCCTTGGCCCACTCGAAAATGATGATCCACCAGCCGTACGGCGAAGTCGGCGGGCAGGTTTCGGACATCGAAATCCAGGCGGAAGAAATTCTGCAAACCCGGCAGATTCTCAATGAGATCCTGGCATTCCATACAAAGCAGCCCATCGATGTCATTGCCCGCGACACGGAACGGGACAGATACCTGACGGCGTCACAGGCGATGGAGTATGGGTTGGTAGACGAGGTTCTCACCAAATCCGAAAAGAAGAAGCAAAAAGAAGAGCAACAGAAGTAAGAGTCGTCTCACCCGACGCGCCACCCACGGCTGCCGACTGCGGCTGTTCTTTCTCCCCAACTAAGCAAGTGAGCTGAGCATGTCATTGCTGGTCCCCTACGTCATCGAAAAGAGCGGTCGCGAAGAGCGGGCGATGGACATCTACAGCCGGCTCCTCAAGGACCGCATTATTCTGCTTGGCAGCCAGGTCAACGATGACATTGCCAACGCGATCGTCGCGCAATTGCTGTACCTGCAGTTCGAAGACAGCGAAGCAGATATTCACATGTACATAAATTCACCTGGTGGATCGGTGACTGCTGGACTGGCCATTTACGACACCATGCAATACATCACTTGCGATGTGGCAACGTATTGTATCGGTCAGGCCTCCAGCATGGGAGCGGTCCTGCTGACAGCGGGGGCAGCCGGAAAGCGGGCTTCACTCCCCAACAGCCGGATCATGATTCACCAGCCACTCGCCGGCATGCAGGGGACGGCAAGCGAACTCGATATTCATGCGAAGGAAGTGATCCGCATGAAGCGTCGACTGAACGAGATTCTGCTGAAGCACAGCGGCCAGACCCTGGACCGCATCGAAGAAGACACCGATCGCGACAAGTTCATGTCGGCCGAGGAAGCGAAGCAATATGGTCTGATCGATTCGGTCCTGGAACACCTCGCTCCGCCCAAGTAGTTCTGGTCCGATTGTTCGCAGTGCAGTGTTTTGCGAAAGTCACGTTTCCTCATCCGTCCTGGTTGAGTATGCTACACGACCGAACGCGCACCGCCTCGCCTGCAGTGTCCGTCGTTTCCCGTCTCATGAACTCGATCCCGTGACGCCATCAGACTCGGTGTCTCGCTTCCCCGCGCTGCCCCGGAGTGCGAAATGCACACCGCCTCGACATGGATGTCGATTCTGATCCTCCTCGCTGTCGGCGGCTGCGCCGCGCGGGGGAATGTCGAGGTGCTGGAAACTCAGCTACGGCGTCAGGAACAGCAGCTGGCCCAGGCCGATAGCGAATTGAGCCGCCTGCGATCCGAGCTTTCGACAGCACAGCGCAAGGCCGACGGACTTCGCGATCAACTTGCCCGACAGGATGCCCGCCTGATGCCGGAGCAGTTAGATCTACTGTACGCGGCGTCGCGAATCACGATCAATTCATTGGTGACTGGCGGGCTCGACACGCGCGAAACGCCTGGCGACGAGGAGTTGCACCTGCTGGTCACGCCCGAGTCCGACGATCGCGAGCCAATCCGGGCCCCCGGGACAATCGCTGTTTCAGCATTCGACCTCCACGATACGCGTGACCCCCGCCTCATCGGAGAGGGGACGTGCGCGGCCGAGGACGCGGGCCAACATTGGCACCGGGGC
>CALJUK010000483.1 GCA_937975745.1 uncultured Planctomycetaceae bacterium
CGCAGGAAGCACGGTTTCATTGATCGGTCGGTCAGCCTGGTCGCAGCCGCCACGCTCTGAGGAAAAGAGCGCGGCCGACGCCGAACGCCGCGAACGGGAACTCCTGGAACGCGAACGGGCGGAACGCGAACAGAGCGAACGCCAGCGACAGCGGGGGAAACGGGAGGAACGTTGAGGGGAGCTTCCTTCGCTCGATGAGCTCACCGAAATGGCGATGGACCGCAGTATCGAACGCCGCTTGGCCATCCTGCGAATCGAACAGGCTGAATTAGAGCTCAAACAGGTCGAACGGGAAATTGCGACACACGTGGCAGAACTCCACCGGGCCATTCGCGTTGGTGAAATTGCCAAGGGGCAGGCACGCCATGGAATCGAACTGGGGGAGCGAAGACTGCGACAGTTGCGCGAAGCTGCCGAGCGGAATCCCGAATCTCGGGAGGCGTTGGCGGAGGCCGAGCATGAGCTGCACGCCATGCATCTTCGGTTGGCCGAGGCCGAGGCGGAGCAGGAACAGGCCCGGCATCGGCTGCACCTTTTGCTGCAGCCGCGCGACGAAGATGACAGGTAAGCCGAAGCAGAAGAAGACGAAGACGAGATGCATTTTCATGAACGAGTGCTCGAACGCATCCCCGAGGATGTCCGCCGCGGGTTGGCCGCCCGAACGTCCGTGGACTTTATCGAAACGCCACTGTCGGATGCGATGGCATTTCTACAGGACCAGCATCGGATTAAGATTGTCGTCGACGATGGGCCGCGTGGAGAACTGTCTCGCAGGACGATTTCGCTCTCGTTGCAGAACACCTCCCTTGCGGCCGTACTGCAGGCCATCTCCGATGTGGTGGACGACGCCCACGTCTACGTACGGGACTACGGCTTGCTCGTTTCACGCAATCCCGAGCAAGAGGGACTCGAACTGGAGGACTACCTGGAAATCAGCCGTTGAGTCCCCACCGCATTCGCAAATCAGCCCGGACACCCCATCGCCCAACCCGATGGGTTCACTGGTGATCCGGTCGCGGTCCCACGATTCATTGAAAAGTGGGCGTTGTTCCCTAAGATAAAGTGGTTCCGCGTCTCGCCCTGTCGTTGGGCGTCCCGCCATTTCCGCCTTCCGGGTGTTGCGTCACAGCTGAACGTTCGGTTTGAGAGACGAAAATGCGACGGCCAACGAGCCGCGAATCGAATTCCTCAACCCAAACTGGAAGCCTGACAAGGCACCAGGCCCTTCCAGCCGGAGAGAGCCTCCCGTGACCAAAACCGTAGATGTCGCTTCATTGGCGGCAAAGCAGCGTGAGAAACTCGACGCACAAACTCGCGAAATCGTCCAGTGGCATTTCAGCCCGGAAACCGGTTCGCCGTTCTGGCTGGAAAAGGCCAAAGAGCTGGATTTCGACCCGCTTCAGGACGTCAACTGCTTCGACGACCTCAAGAAATTCCCCCTCTTCGAAGACGAATGGCTGCGGGGTGGTCCGGTCCGTCGCTGGTTGCCCAAAGGGCTGGAAGGCAAACCGCTGTACGTCTTCGAGACGGGTGGCACGACCGGCATTCCCAAATCGCGACTGGTGGTGGAAGACCACTGGATCGACTACGAAATGTTCAGCCACACTCTGCCGGACGAGTCGTTCCCCAAGGGAAGCAACTGGCTGATGCTCGGGCCATCCGGTCCCCGCCGTCTGCGACTGGCCGTAGAACACCTGGCCCAGTATCGCGGCGGTATCTGCTTCTGTGTCGACCTGGATCCACGGTGGGTGGTCAAACTCCTCAAAAAGGGAAAGACCCAGGAAGCCAAAGAATACGCCGACCACGTAATCGACCAGGCCATGACGGTTCTGTCGGCCGGTCACGAGATCAAGTGCATGTTCACGACGCCCAAGCTGCTGGAAGCCTTGGCCGTCCGGTTGATGGACAACGACTCGTCAATTGCCGAATCCGGCATCAAAGGCATCTTTTGCGGCGGAACCGAGTTCACCCAGCAGTGGTACCGATTCGCCCGCGAAGAGCTGCTCGGTCCCGATGTCTACATCACGCCGACGTATGGCAACACGCTGATGGGTCTGGCCTGCGGGAAACCGTTTGATCCGGCCGATAATTACAAGATCACGTACTACGCACCGCAGCCGCGGGCTTCCATCGAAGTCGTCGACTTTGACGACCATACCAAAGTCGTTGGTTACGGCGAGACGGGCCGCGTAAAGTTGTATACGCTGACCAAAGAACTGTTCGTACCCGGTTTTCTGGAACGGGACGAGGGGGAACGCGAACTCCCGCACGAGAAGTACCCGTGGGACGGCATCAGCGGTGTTCGACCGTACCACGTCTTCGCCAAGACGACGACCGTCGGCGTGTACTAGTACTAGGGTGAATCGCGCCCAGACGCCGGCGACACCGTTGATTTCGCAGCCCGGGCCGGCGATGGACGCTTGCTTGGATCCGGTCCGCCGACAAGACCAGCGTTTCGATGGCCCGCGTTAGCGAGCCGATCTCAGACAATCGACAGCCCGGCCTTCCCGGCCGATTTGATCTCTGCGAGAGGAGTTTTCCGTGCTCGAAGTACCGGTGATCCGCTGGGGGCAACAGTACGAAAGCCTCGAAAAGCAAGACGTCGTCCATTTCGAGACGGGCGAAACATTGGCGAAGGTTCATCAGGCCAACGGTGGTCTGATTAAGATGGACATGCGGAAGGCGAAGCGAGCTCGCGACGTGCTGCGTCAGTTCTCCATCGCTGAACTGCTCGAAATGTGCAAGAAGGCCGGTGAGTTGTACGTCAGCGCCGACTTGCCATTGGGAAACTCCACCCAGTCTCCCGACGACTTCTGCCGCATTCAGTCGGCCACCACCGGCCTGCCCGAGAACATGTGTCGCTTCAACATGACGAAGAATGCTTTCGTCATGGGACACATGGGCGAAATACTCGATGCGCTGACCCGCGGCCTGCCATACGATGTCTTCACCAACGGTTACGCAATGGAAGACCGGGGCGTGTGGGTCAGCTATCAAGCCAGCTCGCCCGTCTGTGGTTGGGTTCTGCCGTCAAACAGCCCCGGCGTACACACGCTCTGGTTGCCCGTCATTCCGCTCCAGATTGGTCTGGTCCTAAAGCCGGGCGGACAAGAGCCCTGGACGCCTTACCGCATGTACGAGGCTTTCGCGCAGGCAGGCATTCCGCGGGAAGCCTTCTCGATTTACCCCGGCGGACATGACTGCGGACCGGCTGTTCTGGAAGGCTGCGGCCGATCGGTCATCTTTGGTGCGGCCGCCACCGTCGAACGATACAAGGGTGACCCCAAAGTGCAGGCCCACGGACCGGGCTTCAGCAAGATCGTGCTCGGTGACGACGCAGCCGACAACTGGGAGAAACATCTCGACCTGCTGGTCGACAGTGTTTACGTCAACAGCGGTCGCAGTTGCATCAGCGCCTCCGGTATCTGGACGCCCCGTCACGGGGCCGAAATTGCGGACGCAATGGCCCGGCGGTTGGGACCAATCGGTCCCAAACCAATGAACGATCCGACATCTGGTCTGGCGGCATTCACAATGCCCGGCGCGGCCGAAGCGATGAACGCGCAGATCAATGACGGCTGCGAATCGCCCGCCGTGACAGAAGTGACGGCCAAGTATCGCGATGGAGGCCGACTGGTTCAGCACGAGCGGTGTGACTTTCTCCGTCCGACGATCCTGCACGTCAGCGATCCGGACGATCCGATGGCCAATACCGAGTTCATGTTCCCCTTCGCCTCGGTTGTCGATTGCCCGCAGGACCAATTCATCAAGAAGGCCGGCTACACCCTGGTTTGTACCGCCATTACCCAAGACGAGAAGTTCAAACGGAACCTGATCGACGCGGTCACGATCGACCGGTTGAATCTGGGGGAAGTCCGGACCTACCAATTGAACTGGTTGCAGCCACACGAAGGGAATATCATCGATTTCCTGTTCCGCAGCCGCGCTTTCCAGACATCGCCACCGCCGGCACACTAATTTCACGCCTTGCTGCAATCCGATTAGAAGATGCGGGAGGCCGGCCGAAAGGAGTTCCGCCATGCGGCCGTCTTATCGCCACCAGATCCGACACGCGACGGGCGATTGTGCCGCCTGGATTTGTTGTCTCCTGACGATGACGCTTCTCACGGGCGCTGTTTCGTCAGACAGCGCGTTCGGGCAGGAAGTCGGCCCGCAGCCTGATCCGGCCCGGACCAAGTCGACCGAGCTGTTTGTCGAAGCGTACTTCACCCGTCCGTCGGCCAATCTGGCGGCTCAGGAGTGGGGCCCTATCTTTCAGAAGTTCCGCGTCCCGTTCCGTGTCCGGGCGGCTGTCGGGGGTGAGAAACCAGAAACCCGAGAGCAGAGCTTCGGCACCTTCCGCCGCGTGACGGCCGTTGCGGCGCTCGAACCCTCCGGCCGACTCATCTTCCAGGACCGGGTCTTCACACAGAGCGATCTGGTCCCACTCCAGGAATGGCTGCGGGAACTGAAGTCTTATGGGGCACAGGGAGCTCCGGATGGCAAGCCGTTGTGGGGGCTCGATGCGGATCAGTTCAGCGATGTCTTCAACGTGCTTCAGAAGGGTGTCGATGCCGAGCTGAACGGCGAATCGTTTGCCGAAGCCGTCAAGCAGCTCGATCAATCGAAAGAGATGCCGGTCCGTCTGACTCCCTCGACTGTCGAATATCTGAAAACGACCGCCGGAAGCGGACCCGTGCCGCAGAAACTCAAGGGATTCAGTGTCGGGACGGCATTGGCCATCGTACGGCGGAACGAGGGCCTTGGCTTTCGTCCGTTGCGAACGCCCGCTGGTGGTATTGAGTTGACCGTCGCCCCGCTCGCGGAAATCTCCGACCCCTGGCCCGTAGGCTGGGACCTGAAGGAATCCCGCTCGGACACCGCCCCGAAACTGTTCGACATCGTGCCCATCGAACTGCGTGAAGTTCCATTAGATGCCGTCCTCGATGCGATCGCCGTCAAGTCCGAGGTCCCAGTCATCGTCGACTCCAGGCGACTGGCTGAAGAGGGATTGGACCTGTCGCA
>CALJUK010000484.1 GCA_937975745.1 uncultured Planctomycetaceae bacterium
CGTCTGGGCCGAACGCTTTTCGCTCCCGCCCACTGCCGCCAAGGCGCCAATTCCCGATGTGATTGACATTCCCGATGCGGACCACACCCCCGAACAGCTAGCCGGTCTGGTGGATGGCTTTCCGGAGGACTTGCAGGCCGCGCGCAAGCTGGCCGAACAGGGTTGCCGAGTGCTTGTCCCGGCGTTGGTCTCCCGCACCATGGAGAAACGTTCGCCAGCGGAAGGGACGCGGGCCGTCACGATCAGCAATCGTGAATTCGTGTACCGATCGTCTTTCGTGCTGGGGCGGCATCTCATTGGTTACGAAGTTCAGAAAGTCCTGGCAGGCGTCGACTGGATGTCGCGGGACGAGACCGTCTCGAACGATCACATCGGCGTCTACGGCGTCGGCGAAGGGGGCATGCTGGCGTTGTAT
The DNA here is from genome assembly GCA_937975745.1 of uncultured Planctomycetaceae bacterium. Taxonomy (GTDB): domain Bacteria; phylum Planctomycetota; class Planctomycetia; order Planctomycetales; family Planctomycetaceae; genus CALJUK01. The sequence goes on from CALJUK010000484.1 coordinate 416, forward strand.
TCCTGCGCATTGGACGAGCGGATCAAAGCGGCCGTCGTCAGCGGATATGTCGACCGCCGGGAGAAGATCTGGCAGCAGCCGATTGATCGTAATGTGTTTGGTCTCCTGGACCACTTCGGCGATGCCGAATTGCTTGCGGCGATCGCTCCCCGGCCGGTCATTGTGAAAGCCGGCCCGGCTCCGTCGGTGACCCTTTCTGGCGACCAGGGTGGAGCCCCCGCTGTGCTGGAACCTCCGGCGAAAGAAGATGTGAAGTCCGAGGTCGAACGGGCCAACGCGATTGCCAAGGCCACGGGGAAGAAGCCATCGGCCACGCTCGAATCGGCCGGAGCGAATGTCACGGCCGCATTCCTGAAAAGTCTGGGAGCCACTTTCTCGACAGATGGCGTGTTGGCTGCTTTGCATAGGACGGGAACGCCCCTCCCCGATGCCAAAGCTCGTGAAGAACGGTCGATTCACCAGATGGTCGACAATAACCAGGAACTGCTGGCGGCCAGTGCGCACGTCCGCCGTCAGTATATGAAGGGTCTCGATTTCTCCAGCCCGGAAGCCTACGAGAAAACATCTGGGGAGTATCGCCAGAAGTTCTACAACGATGTGATCGGCCGAATTGACATCACACTGCTGCCGGCGGACCCGCGGACACGCCTGAAATATGACGAACCGACGTGGACCGGATACGAAGTCCAATTGGACGTTTTCCCCGACGTCTTTGCCTACGGTGTTCTGCTGCTGCCGAAAGACCTCAAGCCGGGGGAGCGCCGACCGGTCGTCGTTTGCCAGCACGGATTGGAAGGAACACCGGAAGATTGCATTGTGGGGGATCACCGGGCCTATCACGATTTCGCCCGTGTCCTGTGCGAACGGGGATTTGTCGTCTTCGCGCCGCAGAACCCTTATCGAGGTTTCGACAAATTTCGAACTCTGCAACGCAAGCTGAATCCGCAGGGTGAGACGCTCTTTTCTGTGATCGTGCCGCAGCATCAGCAGATTGTCGACTGGCTGCAGACCCAGCCGTACGTGGACCCCGATCGAATTGGCTTTTACGGTTTGTCATACGGCGGTAAGACGGCCATGCGTGTCCCTGCGCTGGTGACCGACTACGTGTTGTCGATTTGCTCCGGGGATTTCAACGAGTGGGTTTGGAAGAACACGTCGGCCCGGTTTACGTCCAGCTACGTCTTTACGCCCGAATATGAGATCTTCGAGTTCGACCTCGGAAGCACATTCAATTATGCCGAAATGACGACGTTGATTGCACCTCGGCCATTCATGGTCGAACGGGGTTTTTTTGACGGTGTGGGAACCGATTCATCGACCGCTTACGAGTATGCGAAGGTTCGGCGGCTGTACGTGGTCGACCTGAAGCATCCCGACCGGACCGAAATCGAGTGGTTTGTCGGCCCGCACACGATCAACGGAGTTGGTTCCTATCGGTTTCTGCACAAACATTTGGGATGGCCCGAACCGAAAGCGGCGAAGTCGGGCTCGGCTGGCGAGTGATCGAGGCACCTCGACCGATCGTCGCGCTGGAAAACGGTTCGCCGTGTGTCCCGCGGGGTGGTTTTGACGGCAACCGTGGCGCAAGCCTGCTGACCCCGATTGGTCATTTTACAGTTTTCGTGATGAAGCGGTATTTCGCAGGGAATCTCGTATTTTCGGACCGGCCGTGTTGTGTTAACCTTCGGCCATAAGTCGGCTGGCAACTCATGCTGGCCAGTCGCGCAATGATGCGCGACTGCGACTGAAGAGGACATTCGCTCGGTTTCTGGTGAAACTGAGCTATCGATCAACACGACGCCGCGGAACAGGCCGGGCTGCGTGGGAAACCTGAATTCGATTCGCATTGGCAAGGAGGCCATCGTGAGTTTAGGACAGACCCCTCGCCATGAACTGAAGGTGCAGATTCGCTGGCTCATCCGTCGGGATCTGCCGGAAGTTCTGGAGATTGAGCGTGATCGGTTTGCGCACCCGTGGACCGAGGAAGAGTTCCTCTCTGCGCTTCGCCAGCGGAGTTGCATCGGCATGGTAGCCGAGCTGGATCAGCGGATCGTGGGCTTTATGGTCTACGAGTTGCACAAGGCGAGCATCCACGTTTGCAACTTTGCCGTCGCCAGTTGGGCCAATCGCCAGGGAATCGGCTCGCAGATGGTCCAACGCGTCATCGACAAACTGTCGCAGCAGCGGCGGCGGGAAGTGCAGCTGGAACTGCGGGAATCGAACCTCGAGGCCCAGCTGTTCTTTCTGGAGCACGGTTTTCGGGCCGTTAGTGTGCTTCGTCATTTCTACGAGGACACAAGCGAAGACGCCTATCTGATGCGCTACCGGTTGGACTGGGTCGACGAGGACTTTGTTCCCGAGTATGCCCCGAAGAATCGCATCTCGCAGTATGAGATTGGCTGATTGATCAGCGACAGCCTTGCAATGGACCCGGGTTGCCCGAGATGATGGCGGGATCATTCCGTTGAGTGATCTCGTGTTTCATGCGGAGGCACGAGTGTTGCGTCGATTGCTTGTTTTCGGGTGACGAAACCATAAGACGGTGGCCCACGAGTCGCCGAATTGTGGATTCCATTCGGAATTTCAAGCCTGACAAGGCACGAGCCCGAATGCGTCGATACCTTCCGTTGCTGGCCTTGGCGATGCTCCATGGCGTGGTCGACCTCTGTGCGACCATGATCGAGCCGCTGTGGCCCGATCTGCGCGAGCACTTCGGCCTGGTAAGCGTATTGGCTTTGTCTGCGGCGTTCGTGCTGCAGTCGATTCCGACGTCGTTCACACAGGCGGTCGTCGGATATGTTCGCGATCACCGCCCGTCGGCGTGGCTGGTCTGGTTGGCCCCAGCCGTGGCGATCACCGCGATGACATCGATCGGCCTGACCTCGAATCTGGCGGTGGTGGGCGTCTTGCTGGTTGTCGGTGGGACAGCGATTGGTGCGTTCCATCCGGAGGCGGCCGTCCAGGCTGGGCGGAGTTTGCCAGAGAACCGCACCCGAGCCATGTCAATCTTCATGCTGGGGGGAGCGTGCGGTTTGGCGAGTGGTCCAACGATTGGGGGTTGGATTGTTTCGGTCTGGGGGTTAAGCGGGCTGACAGTGCTTGCCCTTCCCTTGCTGTTCATTGTCGTGTTGGTGAGCTGGTCTGCGGGTCTATTTCGGTTTGCCGATCGCCAGGACATGGACGTCAGCGCCGATGCTGCGACAGGAGTTGAGTCCCGGACCACAACATCAGCGTCTGCAAGCGGCGGAGTTCATCTGACGGGTCAGCAGTGGCGGTTAGTTGTGTTTCTGCTGGTGATCTGCTCGCTCAGGGTGGTCCCGAATGTTGGACTCGGGAAGGTTCTATCGTTCGTCCTGCGGCAGCGTGGCTTCGGAACTGCTGAGATCGGACAGGCGCAGTCGATTTTTCTGGCGTCGGCCAGTTTGGGAATGTTTCTGCTGGCCTTTCGCTTCCCGGCCGGCCGCGAAAAGTCGTTCATGGTGGTCTGCCCGTTGTTGGGAATTCCCCTCGTAGCCGCATTGTCCTGGACTGCTTGTCCGACGCCAATTCTGCTGGGGTTGCTCGTGCCAACCGGCTTGATTCTTTGGGGCACAGTCCCGGCGATGGTTTCTTACGCGCAGCAGTTGCTTCCCCGTTCGACCGGACTGGCTTCGGGAATCACGATGGGGATGGCCTGGGGAACGTCCGGTTTGCTGCAGGCGCCGGTGACGGCCTACTTTCGTACGATCGACATGCCTCAGGCTGCGTTCTTAGCGATGGTACCCTGCCTGTTGGCGGCGGGCCTTGGTGCGACGCTTCTCCCGGAACTGTCGGATCAGATCGCGATGTCTGATGAACCTGAAACCTCGTCGCTGCCCGTTGAATCGCAACGATCGATGCCGGCTACTATCGCTGCTGAAGGTGTCGAAACGTAACGCCTTCGCCGTCGGGGAAACTGCAAAGGCGACAGCGAACGCCGAAATTTTTTCGGAAGAAATGCTGTAAGAATTACAATTCCAGTAGACAACCCTGGATCTGCTCGATAACTTCATTCTCGTTGCAGTGAGTTCCGAATTGCCAGTCAATGGCAGTTAGTGACGCAACAATGCCGGGCTGAATGTTCAGTCAGGCGAATCGGACCGAAGGATCGGCTCCGGGAGCAACGGGATGGATTCTGCTGCCTTGCGCTGCACGATGGCACTCGCTGTCGGCCAGTCTTCCTCGCCCCGCAACGAGGACTCTCCCTTCCACGCTCCCACAAGCGGTGTCTTCACAGCCATGCCGTGTCGCGCCCTCACAATCGTCAATCGTGGCGAGTGCGCGTCACCATTTGGTTCTGCAAGCATTCGCGATCGATTCACACAATGTCTGTCGGTCCGCTCGTCGCGCTGGTCCTTCAGCCACAGCGAAAAAATCTGACCCAATTTTACTGCAGTCCGAACAGTTCCAAGGAAGGAATCGACATGGCAGGCAAGCCGATCATCGGAATCAATGGCGACTATCGACCTCAGGGAAAAGACACGACCGCGCTGAGCTGGTTCAATTCGGGTTACTACGATTGCGTGACAGCGGCCGGCGGTCTTCCCATTCTGCTCTCTCCCTTTAGCAGCGACGACGACCGCCGCCAGGAAGT
>CALJUK010000485.1 GCA_937975745.1 uncultured Planctomycetaceae bacterium
CTGCGAGATTTGAGCGGTACGAGAACGGGAATTATCGAACACGACTGTGACATCAGCGTGTCACAGTTCCTCCAACTTCTGCCGGAAGTTCCCTTAAAAGGGGACCCGCCCCGCTAACCTCGGCCACGGATGTTGCTTGAAGGCTGTCGCTCCGGGAGACTCGCGGGCTGCTTGCCAAGTCGATGCGAAGCGAGCTGGCCACACGTAACCTGTTTCATTTTAAGCATTTGCGGCGACTCATCAGCCAACGCCGTGCTCACAATCCGGCGCGGTGCTGGCTCGCCGCGGCCGCAATTGCGAGGAGTCAGGCTTCGGGGGGCAATGTGCTGCCCGAGGGCCGTATTTTTCGGGCCGTGACTTTGGAGGGATCCAGAGGTCTGGGCCGTCGGCTGTCACGTTTGCAATGCGCGAACCAACTGTTGACGCAATACTTGTCTGTCCTGCGTGCAGCCGCGTCGCCAGGGAGGGTGATCCGCGCATGTTTATTGATCGGCTTCGTGACATTGTCGACCCGGCGGTTCAGAACAACCGTTCGCGAGTCTTCGACATGATCATGCAGACCTGCATCATCGCAGGCATTGTCGCCTTCTCGTTGGAAACCCTGCCAGATCTCTCAGGGCAGGATCTCTACTTGCTGCACTGCATCGACGCGATCCTGGCGGCCATTTTCAGTATCGAGTACATCCTCCGCATCTTTGTTGCGAAGAACAGGCTGCGGTTTATCTTCAGCTTCTACGGCATCGTCGACCTGCTGGCCATTTTGCCGTTTTACATGCACGTCTGGATTGGGACGTCTCTCGATCTGCGCAGTCTACGCATCGTGCGGATGTTTCGCCTGGTTCGTGTCCTCAAGCTGTTGCGTTACAGTCGGGCCATCAAGCGATTTGAAGCAGCGTTGGATGAAGTTCGCGATGAACTGTTTCTGTATCTCGTCGGGACATTCTTCCTGCTGTTCCTGGCTGCCACGGGAATCTATCACTTCGAGCACGAGGCGCAGCCTGACCAGTTCAAGTCGGTGTTTCACTCACTCTGGTGGGCCGTCGTGACACTCACCACTGTCGGGTACGGCGATATGTACCCGATTACGGTCGGCGGGCGGATTTTCACCGGGTTCATTCTCGTCCTCGGCCTGGGCCTGATTGCCGTTCCGTCTGGCTTGCTGGCCTCTGGCATGACCGCCACGCGCGAACGACAGGACAGAGACCGATCCGGTCGATCGGTTCACTCGGACACTGCCGGCTGAAAGCGCGGACCACCCGGGGCTTACGAACCGGCCTGGAGAGCGGCGCTTTAGAAGCGGTTCCAAAACCTCTGTGTGCTTCGTCTTCGTCCTGTGAATGCTGGTCGAAGACTCGCCACCAACCGGTTTTGAAACTGGTTCTAGAAGGCCAGGTCGGCTTCGGTCAGCTGCCAGTTTTCGGGATCCAGAACTCGGGTGGGATCGAAGTCTCGCTGGCTAGGATTGACCCAGGCCAGAACCTGACGAGCCCACGGACGCGGGAAGAATCCGGACTTCCGGAGGACATCTGCCACCTGCGACTTGCCAAAGTAGTTCAGCATAAGTGCTTGACGCCCTTCGCGGCGCATCGCTCGTGAGAACTCAGCCAGCACAGTTTCCAATGATTCCAAATCGCGGTAGAGGAGATCGTGGACACCAACTACCGCGTCGCCATGCTTGGTCTTATTGTCATCACGCGAACGATAAATGACGGCTGCAGCGATCTTGTTGTCGTCGTCAAGCAGGCAGAAGGCGGATTGATGACATCCCGGTTCGCCCGTGAATCGCCAACGC
>CALJUK010000486.1 GCA_937975745.1 uncultured Planctomycetaceae bacterium
GTGCCGGAAGCGGTCTGCTGGCGACGGCCCAGGCCGAGTGGCCAGCTCCCGTTCTTGAGACGATCTTTCCACCCGGAGGCCGGGCGGGAACGTCCGTCACGGTCACTGTTCAGGGAAAGTCGCTCGACGAACTGGCGGAGCTTCGATTGGTCCCAGGCTCCGGTGAGACACCCGACTTCACCGTGAAGAAGACGGGGGACCAACAGTTCGCGGTATCGATCCCCGCTGAGCTGCCGCCTGGACTCTATGACCTGCGGGCTGTCGGTCGGTATGGTGTCAGTCTGCCGCGGCCATTCTTCGTGAGTCGATTGACCGAACAGGTCGAGACCGAGCCAAACAACGATTCCGACACCGCAACCCGCATCTCGCTGGACAGCGTGGTGAACGGCAAGATGGACTCTGTCGGCGACGTCGATGTCGTTGGGTTTGCTGCCTCAGCCGGGCAGCGGGTGGTCATCGACTGCTGGGCTGATCGGATCGGCTCGCAGCTGCACGGCGTCCTGGAACTGTATGATGCCGACGGAAGAAAGCTCGCCTCCAACCGCGGCGAGCATGGCGTGGACCCGCTACTGGATGTCATCATTCCCAGCGACGGCCTCTACACGGTCCGGCTGTTCGATCTGACGTTTTCCGGCGGTGCGAACTTCTGTTACCGCCTCGATTTCGATACACAACCGCGTGTGGAATTCGCCTTCCCACCGGTGATTCAACGAGGTCAGTCGACTCGTGTCACGCTTTTCGGAAGGAATCTGCAGCCAGAGAAAGCGCTCCTTTCGTCTCGCAGTAAGACGGCTTCGCATCGATCGAACACCAGACCCGACTTCGACAAGTTGTCTGTCGAGATCGAAGCCCCCGCGATCGGCCTGCATCCAGTCTATTCGCGCGGTACTCCTCGATTGCTGCCGAAACAGCTCTCTGCCGATCCGATGGTCTATCTCCACCCGGGCGGTCACGCGCCCATTTCAATTGGACTGACCGATCTGCCTGTGGTCCTCGATGTCGGCGGAAATCACTCGCCCGAGCGGGCTCAGCCGATTGAGTTCCCCTGCGAACTGGCTGGCCAGCTCGCAATTGGAAGCGAGCAGGACTGGTACGCAATCGAGGCGGAGCGGGGGGAAGTTCTCTGGCTGGAGGCATTCGGCGAACGGATCGGCTCGCCCGTCGATCTGGATCTGATGGTCTTCGACGTAACAGGACGCGATCTCCTGCTCCACCTCACCGACGAAGTCGAACATCAGGGAAAACCGGGCTTTCCGGCAAATCATCTCGATCCGGCGGGTCGTTGGGTCGCGCCGGCTGCGGGCCGATATCTGCTCATGGTTCGCAACCTGACAGGCGGCGCCAGCGAGAATGTCCGCCGTGTGTATCGAGTCGGCCTTCGCCGCGAAGTCCCCACTGCCGATATCACGGTTCAGTCCCCGCAACCGGAACAGATGACCGCATTGAATTTGCCACGCGGCGGCCGTGCGGTTCTCGAGTTACTGGTCGAACGTCGCCGCGGCGAGACGGGACCAATCCGCATCATCGCGGATGATCTCCCTGCCGGAATCGAATGCCCCCCCGTCTGGGTTGGGCCCCAGGCGGAGAGGGCTCCGCTCATTGTTTCCAGCAGACCCGAAGCGGCCCCGTTGACCGCCGCCCTCAAGCTCTCGGCCGTCGTCCCCTCCGGGCAACGTCTCCCGGTGCGCGGAATGATGCTGGTCTGGCCCAATACACGGATGCTCGAACACCGCGTCACTGGCGAAACCGCCTTAGCCGTGACCGATGCCGATTTCCCATTGTCACTGTCGGCCGAGATGGTACCGGTTGGTTTCGACGGCGAAATCAAACAGCAGGACGGCGATCCCGTGGTTTACCAGGGAGCCGTGATCGATCTTCTGATGACGGTTGATCGTCGGCACGCCGAACCAGCGGCCGTCAATCTCTCGTTTGTCGGTCTTCCTGATGGAACGGATAACCAGCACGTCACGCTTCCCGCCGGAGAATCGCAGGCGTGGCTGAGTCTGGAGATTCCCACGACGCTTCCGCCCGGTCCTTACACCATTGCGGTTCAGGGGACGACAGACATCCCGAAAGCGGAGATCACGCCGGGACAAGCTGGAAAGACTACGATTGACGGCGTGAGCGGGCCGATCTCGTTTTGTGTGGCCGAAGCCCGAATTGAAGTCGACGTCGATTCGTTCGCACCTCGGAAGATTGCCCGCGGCGAAATTATCCAGCTCAAGTATACGGCCTGCCGCAAACGCGGATTTATTGGAAAAATTCACACCGAATTGGTGGCTCCGGGTGGAATTGTCGGCATCCGCGGCCGAGGCGTGACATTCACCAACAACACCGAATCGGGCACCATCCAGATTATTGCCAGCCCCAACGCCCCCCTCGGCCAGCAGCAGTTCCTGCGACTCGACGCAGTCGGCACGGTGGAAGACCAGCAGACGTACCGTGGCGGTCGTTTCCTGGAACTCGCGGTTACTGAATGAGACAACCACGAATGACGTCTTTGGGAACCCGTCTTCCACTGCGCCTGGCCGCGGCCTGTGTGCTCGTCGCCCAGTGTGCGATGGCTGTGCCGGCCGATGCCGCCGCCCCGTATTTCAACGTCGACGTCATGCCCATCCTGACGAAGTACAACTGCAACGGGGGAGGCTGTCACGGCAAGGCGAACGGCCAGAACGGCTTTAAGCTGTCTCTGTTCGGCTTCGTGCCGTCAGACGATCACGAACGGATCGTCAAACAGGCCCGCGGCCGACGGATCAATCCGGCGGCTCCCGCGCAGAGTACGCTACTGCTGAAAGGGACCAACACGCTGCCACACGGTGGCGGAGCCCGATTGAAGGTTGGCTCCGCCCACTACAACACACTCGTCGAGTGGATTTCCCACGGTGCCAATCCGGCGGCCCCATCTGATCCGGTTGTAACAAGGATCGAACTCACCCCCTCCAGCGGCATTCTGCCCGCAAACACTGGCCGGCAGCAGTTGCGGGTCACGGCGTTTCTCTCGGATGGCAGTTCACGCGATGTCACCGACCTGGCCATCTATCAAAGCAACGAGCCCGACATCGCCGACGTCAGCTTTGGGGGTCTGGTCCAATCCGGCGAGCGAAGCGGTCTGTTCGCCATCATGGTTCGCTTTGGTGACTTGTTGAAGGTGTTTCAGGGAACGGTTCCGTTTAACACGGTCGAGCCCGCTGCCACGATTGCCGACACCGCACCATCGGAGTCCAAATCGCTGATCGACCCATTCCTGGAAGCCCAATGGTCCAGGTTGGGGCTGTCCCCTTCCGAACCGGCCAGCGATGGGGAATTTATCCGGCGGGCTTCGCTCGATATTTGCGGCACGCTACCGACCGTGGAAGAAGTCGAAACCTTCGTGCAGGATGCTTCCCCCGACAAAGATCAGCGGTTGATCGACCGCCTGCTCGAACGGCCCGCATATGCCAACTACTTTGGGCTGTTATGGGCCGACATCCTACAGAATCGCGGCAAGGGATACAGCACCCGCTGGCAGCGGGGAGGGACGGCACTCTTCTCTGGCTGGATTCGGGACTGCTTTGCCCGCAACATGCCGTACGACCAGTTCGTTCGGGAAGTCATCACGGCCTCGGGAAGTCAGGAAACCAATCCGCCAACAGTCTGGTACCGAACGGTTCGGACCACCCAAGACTATGTCGAATCGGTTTCGCAGGCGTTTCTGGGTATGCGGATTCAATGTGCCCAATGCCATCACCACCCCAGCGAGCACTGGAGCCAGGCCGACTACTACAGTCTGGCGGCCTACTTTGCTCGTGTCGGTCGGAAGGGAGGCTTCGCCGACGCAGAAGTCCCGACGAACGAGGTCATCTATCTGGCCAGCGAAGGGGAAGTCCGGCATCCGCGAACCGGCGAGGTGATGACTCCCCGTCCATTGGGCGGACCCGATTATCACGGAAGCCCATTCGTCGATCCGCGAATCCACCTCGCCGACTGGATGACCGCTCCCGAGAACCCCTTCTTCGCGGAGACAATGGTCAACCGCATGTGGGGGCAGTTTCTTGGGAAGGGAATCATCGATCCGATCGACGAGGCCCGCAGTACCAACCTGCCGACTAATCCAGAATTGCTGGCCGCACTGACCCACGACTTTGTCGCGAGCGGATACGACATCAAACACCTGATTCGGCAGATCACACTTTCACGCGTCTATCGGCTCAGTTCAACTCCCAACGAATCGAATGCCGCCGACACACAAAGCTTTGCCCGCTACTATCCGCGCCGTCTGAAGTCCGAAGTCTTGCTCGACGCCATCAGCCAGGTACTGGAAGTTCCGACGAAGTTTTCGGCCGGTCGCGGGACCTTCCCGAAGGGAACGCGCGCGATCGAACTTCCCGATGAAGCGGTCCCCAGCCATTTCCTGGACGTATTCGGCCGCCCCGGCCGGACAACGGCCTGCGAATGCGAACGCGTCGATGATCCCGCGCTGGGACAGGCTTTAGAACTGGTTGGCTCAAAAGAAATCCAGGAGAAGCTGTCGTCCTAGGGTGTGTATGCCGCCCTACGGGCAGCTGACGAACGGCCGCAAACCGAGGTTGTTTACGAGATATTCCTGCGAGTCTTCGCCCGTCCTCCACGGGACGAAGAACTTTCCACCATCAGCGAATACTTCGCAGAACAATCGGACCACAACGAAGCCTACCGCTCGCTGTTGTGGTCGCTGATTTCCACCAACGAGTTCCTCTTCAATCACTGAATGGGGACCTGTTCACTCTCGAAGTGAGATCCTGCCTTGAACCTCCTGCCAAATTCCCCCCTCGCGACACTTCGCGTCTCCCGCCGGACGGCGCTGACGCTCGGTGCGCCATTGCTCGGAATGGGTCTGTGCGATCTGCTCCGCATGCAGAGTTGGGCCGCACAAACGCGACGCTCTTCCCGCAAACAGCGTTCGCTGATTGTCTTCTGGACCAACGGTGGCCTGTCGCAGCAGGACACCTACGACATGAAGCCGAAAGCCCCTGCCGAGTATCGGGGCGAATACATGCCAATCGCCACCAATGCCCCCGGCATCGAAATTACCGAACGGTTTCCGCGGCAGGCGACCGTGATGGATCGGCTGTCGATCGTGCGGAGTGTGTCTCACGAGAATGCCATTCATGCTCCGTCTGCGCATTGGATGCAGACCGGTTATTTCGGTCCGACGCTCGCCCGGAATGCGCCTCAGAAGCCATCCTTCGGCTCGGTCCTGGCCCGCGCTTGCGGCGACGACAAATCGCAGATGCCTCCGTACGTGGCCGTTCCCAAGGCCGAGGCCTTCGGCTATCAGGGGGCCGTCTATCTGGGGGCCGCGTACAACCCGTTCGAGGTGAATGCCGACCACAATGCCAAGGACTTCAGTGTCCCGAATTTGTCCCTGGCGAAAGACGTCTCGCTGGAAGTCGCACAGGATCGAGCGAAGTTGCTGAGCAAGGTCGACACACTTCGCCGGGACATTGACGCGCGAAAGGTGATGGACGGACTGGATACGTTCAAAGCCAAGGCGCTCGACATGGTGACCGGCGATCATGTTCGCGAGGCGTTTGACATCACACAGGAGCCGGACGAACTACGAGACCGCTACGGCCGACATCAGTACGGACAAAGTGCTCTCCTGGCACGACGGCTGGTGGAAGCGGGCAGTATTTGTGTGACGGTCAACACCGGGTACTGGGACCATCACAACAATATCTTCCCCGAGTTGGAGAAGCATCTCTCGCCGCTCGACCACGCGCTGGCGACACTGGTCGAAGACCTCACCGAACGGGGAATGCTCGACGATGTGCTTGTGGTGTGTGTCGGCGAATTCGGCCGGACACCGCTCATCAACGGTAATGCCGGGCGAGATCACTGGTCGAAGTGTTTCTCGGTCGTGTTTGGTGGCGGAGGACTGGAGGGAGGCCGGATCGTCGGAGCCAGCGAGCCACGCGGTGGCGGCGTGGTCGATCGGCCAACGTCACCGCAGGATGTGCTGGCGACCATCTACGACGCGATGGGTGTCCCGCTCGATACACACTACGAAGACTCCTCAGGGCGTCCGATCAGCATCGTGGGTGCCGGAAAGCCGATCCGCGAACTCTGGTAGCAGGCATTCTGTCGCCGAGGTGATCTCACACCACTTCGCGAATCGGTTGGCCGTCGTCCAGCAGATACTGCGGTCGGCCGGTCGGATCCGCGAGTGTGACCGCGCGGGGATCGATGCCCAGGTTGTGGTACATCGTGGCAATCACTTCTTTATAGTGCACCG
>CALJUK010000487.1 GCA_937975745.1 uncultured Planctomycetaceae bacterium
CGATGAAACCACGGGTGCGTTCGCAGAATACTCGCGGGAGCGTAATCCCAATCGCCTAACCGCAAACACCGGCGAAAAAAGCACTGGCAAAATGCCAGTGGCACGCGGCGAAGCGCCGTCGAAAAAGCAACAAATCGAGTTGAATTTACCGAGGTTGATGGCGAAAATGATCATGACGTTCCTCCGTGGACGGAAATGTCGAGAGTTGGGGAGTTGAAGTTGTGACAGGCGTGAACCACTCACGCCGGATCAGGTGCCAGAGTCAGCACAAAAACCGACTCCACCCCCAATCACGGACTTACGCGGATTCTTTATCCGACGAACCAATGTCTGTACTGCTTTCTCAAATCAATGACACGCTTTCGCCGAAGATGTCGATGCCGTCGGAACTGGCTGCACTTTTTCGATGGATTGATTCAAACGGCTACTTTGTTGATCTCGATGCCGGCAGGCTTGGTTTCCTTTTTCCTGAAGACAAGCTGAAATCTGGATTTACAGATACCGAACGTCCCGGAGGCACAAACATCGAATTCGCTGCTGAGGGAGATGCGAATTTACACTACTGGTTTGACGACGAGACGATTGATGTTTCAGACCGCCTCTGCATTTTTGCGAAAACCGGCGCTGAAGGGTCAATGGCCGCGTTTTGGATTGATGATGACGGTAAACAATGCATTGTTCATATGGGCTCAGGGTCTGGGTCACTCTTGTGTTGCGTCCTTGCAGAATCTGCGATTGATTTTCTGCGTCTCATAGCGATTGGTTACGATGAATTGTGCTGGGATGAATGCTTCTCACATCCTCCGAATCACGCCAACGGCGGATCAGACTTGTTCGTGCATCCGAATGACGAATACAACAATTGGTTGACCTCGAATTTCCGCGTTACAATACCGAATACTGCTTCCGAAATTGTTGTTCACCCTGCCCAGATGGGCGACACCGATTCCCCTGATCGGTTCAATCGCTGGGTCGAGCAAATCGTCGGATAACAAAGAAATGCTCCGGAGTCGCGAAGCCGGGCGGAATCAAATGGAGAACCACTTGTCGCGACCCGGTGATTTCAGACGTTAGCCCATCATAGACACCACTACTGATGGCCACATTGCATGACATCATTCGGCGCGTACGGAATCGCCAGACCGACGAAATGGAATGGCTCTACATCGCTGGCGCGTCAGTCGATCTGTCACTCGCAACTGACGCTGAACTCGGCTGTCCCGACTTCGAAGAAGATACTGACGAAGAGCTAGAACCAGCGGGCTTCGCAGAACGCGATCTACGCTCAACAATCGACGTCAATACCCTCACACACTGTATCGAATGGGCCGATCGTCTTTCCGGCTCAAACGATGACAACGCAGCACTGGACATAATCCGTTACTGCATCCGATTCGACGCGTGGCCTGAAACACTCAATGCTCCCGATCCACCACCAGCGGAAGTAGTCATTCGTCGTCTTGATCGCGAGTTCGCAGACCCACTCGGACCAGAAGATCAATCGAAACCATGC
>CALJUK010000488.1 GCA_937975745.1 uncultured Planctomycetaceae bacterium
GATGTTCCCCAGATACCGGGTGGCTGGACCGAACGGACATTTCCTCTCGCGGGGAAACATTTCCAGCTGATCTGTCCGGCGGACCCCGAGAGTTACCTGACCGTTCAGGCGGAACACCCCGACGACGATTGTACCGATGCCGCTTACTGGTCCTATCTCTGGCCGGCCTCACTGCGAATGGCCCAATGCCTGACAAAAGTCCCCTGGAAGCGCGGCAGTCGTGTCCTGGAGTTGGGCTGCGGAATCGGCTGCGTCGGACTCGCCTGTGCTGCCGCCGGTGACCGCGTCACATTCAGTGATGCATCGGAACTGGCTGTTCAGATGGCGATCTACAACGCGGAACGGAACGGCATTTCCACCACTGGGCTGGTCTTCGACTGGAACGAACCACCTGATCAGCGTTATCCGGTTATGGTGGCGGCCGAAGTCCTGTACAGCGAGGCCAACCATCTGCCGCTGCTAAAGACGATTGCTGCGATGCTTGATCCCGGTGGTTGCTGTTGGATCGGCGATCCGTACCGCAGTCCAGCCGATGCATTTTCCGAATTGGCCGAAGTTGTCGGAATGAAAGTCACTCTGCACGAGTACCCGGGCGAGCGTTCTCACGTCGATGCCGACGCGGGCCTGAGGATCTTTGAGCTACGGCATCACTGACGCCGCATTGCCGGCAACCCAGGCTGGCGGAGCGCCCGCTGGCCGGTTCACTGTCCGACCCGCGGATCGAGCCAATCCGGCTCGTTCAGCACTTCGTGCAGATGGTCTGGCAGGTCAATGAGCGCCCGGTCCTCGGAAGCGACCTTCGCGAACCAGTCGCCGGCCGCCTGACGGGACACGACCTCGTCCCGATCGGCCCGAATCATCAGCAGCGGCGTGTGGAACGTGTCGGCGAATGCGAATGCCTGCTCGGTCGCCTGTCGCATGGCGAAGTACCAGGCCGCCGAAACAGACTTTTGCAGCAGCGGATCCTGCCGGCGGAGTTCGAGCACCGTCTCGTCCCGGGACATCATCGAGGGGTCGATGCGATTGTTGAACCGTACGGTCGGCCAGGTGTAGGTCAACAGCCGCCCGGCCATCACCACTGCAGGGTGAATTTCGAAATTCGTGCCGAACAACGGGGCCGTCATGACGGCGGCGGAGATCCAATCTGAATGTTTGGACGCAAAGTGGGCCGCCAGGAGTCCCCCCATACTGTGGCCTAGGACTGCGGCCGATGCCGAATTCAGGTTGGTGTGGCGAACCACCCGCTCAAGATCGTCGACGTAGGTCGAGAAGTCCGTGACGTGAGTCCGTGGCCCGCCCGAGCGCCCATGACCTCTGTGATCGGGAACAACCACATCCCAGCCGGCTTCGGCGAAGCGTGCGCAGACATGGGGATACCGGCCGCCATGTTCGCAGGCACCATGAATCAGCAACAGACTGCGACGGGGAACACCCGAAGCACGTTTGCCGGCATACTGACGGACGAAAAGCGGCACTCCGTCACCGGCAATCACTTCGCTTTCGGTCGGTTCCATGACCTGTTCGCCCACGTCGTCTCAAGA
Source organism: uncultured Planctomycetaceae bacterium (assembly GCA_937975745.1). Lineage (GTDB taxonomy): Bacteria > Planctomycetota > Planctomycetia > Planctomycetales > Planctomycetaceae > CALJUK01. Next base: position 1,542 of record CALJUK010000488.1, read on the forward strand.
GTCCTGCGGTCCGGTTGAAGCATCGCGACCGCGTTCATCGCAAATCGCGATGCCCGACAGCCCACTCACTCGCCCGCCTGCGCACTCACCAACTGCCCGACAGCTGTTTCCAGGTCGGCGCCTCGAACATCGAACTGTCGCACGCGGCCTTGGCGATCGATTAGAAACAGCGACGGAATCGTCATCACGTTGTACGCCGGACGCAACGACGAGGTGAGATCCGCATCCAGCGTAATCCGCCAGGGAATCTCCCATTCTTCGAGAAATGCCTTCACCAGGTCGGGTTGCTGGTCGAGACTAATCCCCACGATTTCGAAACCCCGCTTGTGATGGTCGGCATACAGCCGCGTCATCCGGGGAAATTCTTCCAGGCAGGGAGGGCAGTTGGTGGCCCAGAAGTCGACCAGGACAACTTGGCCGTCCATGGTTCCCAGGTCAATCCTGTCGCCGTTCAGGTCGTGCGCGACGATTGGAGGAGCGGGCTTGCCGACCAAATCCAGCTTGGCCGAATGGTTCGCACAAATCTCGCGCACCTGCGGATTGAGGATGAACTTCGTGGAGAGCTGGTCACTCACCTCGCCCGCCGAGTCGAACTCTCCCGCCAGCCTTAACTTGGCCGCCAGCCGGAGCGCAAAATCGACCGGCTGATTCGGGGAACGAACTCGTTGCGTCCTCAGATAGTCGAGAAAGCCCGCGACAGCCTCCGAGCCGTCACCCGCTTCGGCCCACCCCAGACATTGGACCATCCGGGCCTGCGTCAATACATCCGCTGCCGCAGTCCCCCGAGAGAGGCAAGCCGTGGCCGTCTCGAGTGCTTCCGTTTCGAGCCCGCGCGACATGGCCGTCTCAAACACCCAGCGGTAGGCCGAGTTGACATCGTCCGCTTCCGGGTGGTCGGCGATGTACTGGCTGACGGCCGAGAGTGTCCGAAGCGTCTCCGCGCGGATCAGGCCGGCAAAAGTCGTCCCGCGATCGGTGTCATCTGCCCGGACGGTCGAGACTGGGAGGATCAGCCACAGGCAGGTCCCAAGGAGGGACGCCACAACAAAACGAACCGGTCGGACAGCCAGCATGGACGACTCTTTCCGGGGGAGTTGTGCGTGTTGAAAAATGGTCAGAACTTCTCAAATGTGCCACGGTCGCCGACATCGTAAGCCTTTGCCGACCAATTGGCCAGCAGTCGTGGGCAATCGGGACTCAGAAGAAACCCGAGAATCGTCACAAACTGTAGTCCCAAGAACGCTTTTCGACGAACATCCCCTCCCGTCGGTGGGTTATAGTTCCAGGGGGCGTTCTTCACAGACGATCGCGGTCCGTCCGGGCCGAGACAGAAAGCGATTGGTATACGTCCTCCACGAAACCCGACCTGCACGTAAGAGGAATTGCGGGACGGGATTGCGTCCGGTAGACTATATTCAGGCTGCACTGATGTTTCGCGGGGCAACGTCGCCGCGTCGACAGCGTGTGGTTCAGCGACGAACGAGATTCACAATGCCCGCACTTCGTGCGGTGCATCGGAAGGCTTTGGAACAGTTTCCGGGGCAGGGCTCTGGGAAGGATTCGGATATGTTAGACCGAATGCGATCGGCATCCTGGCATGATATGCCAGCTTGGGCAATCAGCTTGGTTGCGCACGTGGCAATCCTGTTGATTCTGGCCAGCATCACCACGGTCACAATGCCGGACTTCACGCCGACGATTATCAGCAGCATCGAGGAGATTTCTCCCGACGAATACAAAGTCGAGAATGCCACTGTCGTCGATCAAATTGGATCCGACAGCGATGCCAACATGCTGAGCCTCTCGAAAGAAGCCGCCACGCAATTTGGCAACGACCCGCAGCGCGAGATGGAGCGGCAGCTTGAAGAAGAAAACCTGACAGTCGAACTCCCACCCACCGAGCCCATCTCGGAACCGAGCGAAGCCGAGCTGGTCGAGAACGTCCAGACGACAGGCGCAACCGAGCATGCGGGCGGTGTGGAGGGTGCCATCGATCGCCTGACTTTGGAAATTGCCGGTTCGCTGAAGGAACAGAAGACGCTGGTCGTCTGGCTGTTCGACGTTTCTCCCTCTGTCAGTAAACGACGGGACGCAATCGTCGACCGCTTCGAGAACGTCTACAAGCAACTCGGTATGCTGGACGTCGATGCGGACAGAGCCCTCAAGACGGCCGTCGTGGCGTTCGGTGCTAAGACCTACTTCATCACCGACGAACCGGTCGACAACGTGCAGGAGGTCGTTTCGGCCGTCCGCAAGATCGACACCGATAACGCTGGCGAAGAGAACGTCTTCTCGGCCATTCACACCGTCAACAAGAAGTGGCTCGCCTACCGAACCAAGATGCGCCGCAACATGATGGTCATTGTGGTCACGGACGAGGTCGGAAGCGATCAGGCTCAGCTGGAAGAGACGCTGCTGTTTGCCAAGCGATACGGCATTCGCATTTACGTGGTCGGTAATGCGGCACCGTTCGGACGAAAAACAATCACGGAACCATTCGAATTTCCCAACGGCGACATCCGGATGAGCATCGCCGACCGCGGGCCCGAGACGGTGGCTCCCGAACGCTTGCAGTTGCCCTTCTGGGGAAGTCGCTCCTCCGATCTGCAAGACATCTCGTCCGGTTTCGGCCCGTACGCTTTGACGCGGCTGTGTGCCGAAACCAATGGCCTGTTCTTCATTGCCCAGGAAACCAACGGTCCCCGGTTTGACCCGACCGTTATGCGAAGCTACGTGCCAGACTACAGCCCGGTCCGCATGTACGAACTCGAACTGACGAAGAATCTCGCCAAGGGAGCCCTCGTGCAGACGGCGATGATGACTTGGTCGGCCGAGATGCCCACACCCCGGTTGCGATTTCAGGCCGACAACGACAACATCTTGCGACAACAGATTACCGAGGCCCAAAAGCCGTTCGCCGTTCTGGATGCTCAACTGCAGCAGTTAATGGCCAGCATCTCGCGGGGGGAAAAAGACCGCGAGAAGTTGAAAACGCCCCGCTGGCGAGCCAGTTACGACCTGGCAATGGGACGTGTCCTGGCGATGCGTGTGCGGGCCTTCGGCTACAACGTTGTTTTGGCCGAAATGAAGAGTTCGCCCAAGGTCTTCGAGAAGAAGGACAGCAACTCCTGGTCGCTACAGGCCGATCACGAAATCAGCGGTGGTGCCCCCGTAAAGAAACTGGCCAAACTGGCTGCCGAGTACCTTGCCCGCGTCGTCGACGAACACCCGGGGACACCTTGGGCCGAAATCGCGCGGCGAGAGTTGGA
>CALJUK010000489.1 GCA_937975745.1 uncultured Planctomycetaceae bacterium
CTCAGACGGCTCGACCGCTTCGGCGACGGAGACGTGTGCGTGGGGCAAGGCCCTCACAGGTGTACCGACATCTGCGGCTGCAAGCCGCAGGCAACTTGAGGACATCGCGATGGCACTGAAAGCCAACAACCAGAAATTCTGCAAGGTGGTTCACACCGAAAACGGGCGAACGTGGACCCGGCGGATCCACAGCATGATGGTGCAGACTGCCGATGGCAAAGTGCACCAGCTCATGGGTGGCAACCTGCCGGACTCCATCTCGCTCTACACGGGCGTTCCTCACAGCGGCGCGCACGCGGCCGAAGTGCTGTTGAGCCCGAAGAACGCTCCCGGCAAACCGTTTTTCACCGACCAATCCGGTTGGCTTAACAAACGGGATGCCTTCTTTGTGGTGCTGGGCATGTTCTGCTTCCGGCTGATCGCCGCGCTCGCAGACTCCGCCGCCTTCGCACTGCATTGAGCCCCCTGCACACGAGAGACGCTCGGCCCGTCTCTTGTGTGCCCTTTTTTCGTCGACGCGTCACGTCCGCGTCATTCAGTTTTTGGTGAACCGTCCGGTACGGGCAGTTCGCATTGATGAATCAGGGCAGGGATGGATCACAGGAATCCGCCCGGCCCGCAACAACACAGGAGGTCACATGGGACAAAAGAAACCGACCCATGAAATCAAACTCGGCCGGATCAGGGCCGCCATCTGGGCGAATCAGACGGAGGACCAGGACGTGTGGTTCAACGTCACCGCCTCGCGGCTCTACCGGGACAACGGTGACTGGAAAGACACCTCGTCCTTTGGACGGGATGACCTGCCCATCGTCACCAAGGCACTCGACATGACGTACAGCTGGATCTGGCGGCAGCACCTGAAGCGCAGCCAGTCTCAAAAGGACGCCGCTTAGCAACCGGCCGGCCGGGTCATCGAACACCCGGCCGGTCACTTCACGGAGGACACCATGTCACATGCCAAACAAACCGTCGCCAGGTTCGACGTCGGCCGCACCCTCATCACCCGAGGAGCAGCCGACACACTGCACGCGGATGACATCTTCGACGCCTTTGTTCGCCACATTGCCGGCGACTGGGGCGACGTCGATGCCGAGGACTGGAACCGGAACGATGAGGCCCTCACGTTCGGTTCCCGTCTTCTCTCCGCGTACAGCGACCGCAGCGGCACTCGGTTCTGGATCATCACCGAAGCAGACCGGTCGGCCACGACCATCCTGCTTCCCGGTGAGTACTGAACCACTCAGGGGTCGGTTTTGACCGTGGTTGTGGGGAGTGGAGCTGACCCCTCCACTCCTCCCAAGGTTTCTTCGAGCAGCAGCAGCACGTTGCAACCGACGGTTTTGTGTTGAGGAATCTCACTTCGAATCACTCCTCAGCGGGGAACCGCAGGCGGCACGCAGTCCCCATCGAAGTCCTGCGTGCCTTTGTCAATCCACAACATGGAAAGAGTGCCATGAATGAAAAGACGAATGCAAACGGAAAACTGCTGCCCGAGGGTGTCATCCCAATGGCTATGGCTCGGTCAGGCCATCTGTACGGAGCCGTGTGGGAACGCGAGGGGCGGGTTGAGTTCGTTATCTGCCGCGAAGACCCGGTCACCAAAGCCGCCAGGCTGGTGATCCCCGCGGAGGATGCCAGGGACTGTGCCGAACTGAGCGCCATCCTGTTCGATGCCCTGTGGTATCGGGCGGATCTCGACCTGCCGCTTAGAGCCGACATCGGCTACCTGGGCCGTCGACTCGCGGACGCTGTCGGAATCGACCTGCGTTCGCTGCGCGGTGATCCGGAAGACGCCGCGTAGCGGGGCACAGCAATACGAAAGGAGAACACCGAACAGACACCTCAACAATCCGGCGGCCCGACACACGATGTGAATCACGGCCGCAGTACTCCCCGTCACGGTGCCGGGCTGGTCCCCCGGCTCCGTGACACTTTCTGACACACAACACCCTCTGAAGGGATAGATCCATGTCGAAACCTGCTCACGTCATCCGCTTCGGATACATCAAGGCCACCATCTGGCGCAATCAGACCAAGTCGGGCGAGCGTCACTCCGTCTCTGTGGTCCGCCTCTACAGGAACGGCGACGTCTGGAAAGAGTCGACCCGTTTCGGACGCGACGACCTGATGCTCGTCGCCAAAGCGGCCGACGCCGCTCACAGCTGGATCTTCGACTCCGGCCAGAACGGAGACGAACCGGAGTGACCACACCGCAAGAGTCACAAGAAGGAACAACTGAGTGGTGGTATGCCGCCTGCGCGACGTGCGCGGCCAAGTGGTTCGCAAGAGTCCCGCCGAGTGCGTGTCCCCGTTGTGGCAGTGACCCACTCCCACCCGTCAAGGCCCGACCACCGTGGTTGCGAGACTCGCTGGCCGCGTCTGACGACGGCCCCACATCGACTGAACGTGTTCGTCCATGAGTCTCGTCCTGCCCAGCATTGTTCGCGATCTCGACACGCTCGTCGCAGCTGGCCTGCGGTATCCGACCGTCTATGTCGATCCGCCGTGGTGTTATGAAAACACGGCCGCACGCGGAGCGGCTGAGAATCACTATCCGACCTTGAGCCTCGACGCGATCTGTGCGGAGCCGGTGTCGCAACTGGTCGAGGACGACGCCCACTTGCACCTCTGGACAACGAATGGCTTTTTGCGTGAAGCCCTCGACGTGATGGACGCCTGGGGCTTCACCTTCAAGTCCTGCCTGGTCTGGATCAAGCCGCAACTGGGCATGGGCAACTACTGGCGAGTGTCGCACGAATTCTTGGTGTTAGGCGTGCGCGGCCGCTTTCCGTTTCGTGACAACACGTGTCGCAGTTGGTTACTGCACCCTCGCTCCCAACATAGTCGCAAGCCTTTCGCCGTGCGGGCACTCATCGAGCGAGTCAGCCCCGGTCCGTACGTGGAACTGTATGGACGAGAAGAACAGCCGCGAAGCGAATGGACCGTCTATGGCAACCAGGTTGAGCGGCGTCTGTTCTGAGGCCATCCAGTTGCAGGACCCAAACCCGAATAACCAAGGAAGCAAAGTTCAATGTGGTGGACTGTCAGACAACTCGCAGAGCACTACCGCCTCAGCGAGCGAACGGTCTACGACATCATTGCGAGTGGCGAACTTCGGGCACATCGATTTGGCAGCGGTCGCGGAACGATTCGTGTTTCGAATCAAGATCGCATCGAATGGGAATCCCGCTGCAGTAACGTCGATGTGCCATCAAGTAGCACACCAACGTCAATGCGGAAGACAGTTTCGAAGGACCTCATTGCGAAGCACTTTGGGATGTAGCCCTCTCCGCTGCTGCGAGCATATGTTCCCTCTTCGCCCCGACATGCTGATAGACGCGACTGACCATCGTTGCGTCTCTATGGCCCATCAACTCGGCAACCGTGATCGGGTCGACTCCATTTTCGAGTGCATCGGTCGCGTAGGTGTGACGGTAAAGATAGGCACACAGATCTTGCGGCAAATGCTCGCTGAGCCGCTTGCGCATTCGGCGGAAGCGGCAACGGATCGCGTTCGACGTCCAGGGCTGTCCTCGCGAATTCCGAAACAGTGGACCGTTGGGACATTCGTCGACGAGCCGCCTCGTCAGATTCAATGCGTTTTCCGTCAGAAAGATGATGCGAGGTTTTCCCGTTATTGCACCGGTCTTGTGCTCAGATGCAGCGAACACCCAAAGTCCATTCTCAAGGTCGACGTGCCGTGCTTCGACTTTGCAGAGTTCCTGTGGGCGAACCCCAGTCTCCTCAGCGGCGATGAGCAAATCGCGAAAGGCATCGTCGCTGGCTTCTTGAAGAATCAACTGACGCTGATCTCGTGTGAGTGTCGTTTGGCGACATGGGATTGCGGGTTTCTTGATGGATCGAACTGGAGACCGATCAAGAAACCCTTCATCCACACACCACTGGAAAGCACGCTTCAACGCAGCAATGGCACCACGCCGACTGCTATCACCCCAGCTAGGATGAGCGTCCAACCATTTTGTCACATGGAACGGTTTCAGCCTGTCCGCTGTCAGACCGGAAGGAGCGTGATCCAGAAAGCTCTTCAAGTAGCGGCAGTACCAGTCATATGTCGACTCGCTGGTATGCCGCTCAGACCAATCCGCGAAAGCAGCCAGCAACGCGGCGACATCTGCGTGCTCAGATTGCAGAGCATCGTTCGACTGCCCCATCAGTCGATGCCACCGGTCGATGGCCTCCGACTTGTCAGGGGTGTGAAGATTGTGTTGGACGCCCTCGACTGTGACGTACCAGGTGTTACGAGACGGACGAAACCATGGTTGGGGATTGCCACGTGGCATGATCGAACCCTCCGGTAGGAACCCAGTGAAAGCACCAAGCTGGGCCGGAAGGTCCGCTGAAACCTCTGATCGGTTGCAGCCGATCAGGGGTTTTTCTGTGACAAATCTGTGACAGAGATTTCTTCGATCGTCGTAAGTCTAGTCGGGACGACAGGATTTGAACCTGCGACCTTTTGACCCCCAGTCAAACGCGC
>CALJUK010000490.1 GCA_937975745.1 uncultured Planctomycetaceae bacterium
CCGCGCTGCGACTGTCCGGCGCGCGACTGATCGACCGCGAAGATCTGCGCGGAATCGGCCGGCGGTTTCCGGTCCTCTCAGCCGCAATCGTAATCTGCCTGATTAGTTCTGCCGGTGTTCCACCCTGGCTGGGTTTCTGGGAAAAGCTGGCTGTCGCGTGCGGGACACTGATTGGTGTCGTCTCCCCGTCATCGCAGGCCCCCCCAGTCTCACATGGAGGACTGGTCCTCTTGACGGTTGTGTTGGTGGGACATTGCCTGCTTCAGTTGAGAATCTCTCTGGCCGTCGTGACGACCATGTTCCTGGAACGGACTTTCACGCAACACTCCCGGCCGGGCCGAAGTTTCGCCGGTTTCGTGTCCGTGACGGTCGCATTCGCACTGACGGTTGAGGGACTGGACCCGACAACTGTCATTTCCCTGGCCGATCCGCCGCCACCGGCAGCCGCCCACGCCCAAGCGGGCATCGAGGTAACGCACGGTCTGACTCGGAGTGTGACGGCAGTTTCACGCAGGCAATCCCAAATCGGTTACGTGCCGTCACCGCCGGGAACGTAGAAACTGCCGCCACATGTTTCCGAGCATTCAAACCGCGTCACGAAATTGGCTGCCGAAACGCTGGTCTCGGTCCTCGATGCGCGGCCGTCAGTTCGAAGCAAATTGCGTTCACAACCAACGGTGGTGAACATACAAGGCGGGTGTGACACATGTGTGTCATACAAGTTGTACGCGAACACCAGATTCCAAGATTTGTCCACTGTGGAACACACCGATCGGATCAGATTTACACGTGGCTATCTGACCATATACGAAGGAGCTTCGAGGTATCGCGAAGGCCGGTCATCGGGCAGAATTGAAGTCTGGCCGCAGCCCAAGATTCCTGCCCAGAAGATTGAGTGATCCAATGTCCAAAGGAAGCCGAAAAACTCGCGCTTGGGGCAGCATTCTGTCTCAATCATCTGACCCCATCTATATGGTGGGAATCGACCGTAAACTCATTGGACTGAACGTCGGCTGCCAGCAATTGACCGGCCGCTCTGCCGACGAACTTCTCGGCCGCGTCTGTGAATACGTCAGCGATGCCGACCCGTCGACAGTCGAATCGCTGCTGGGGGCACTTTGTCCCCCGCCAGAAGTCTTCGCCGGTGAAACGCTTCGAATGCAGACCTTCGTCACCGACAGCCGAGGTCGAGCCCAACAGCGCACGTTGAATCTCTTCCCGTTGCACGACGAGAACAACACGGTGGTCGCAGTTCTGGGAATCGTCACGCAGGCGACTCGGCCGCGAGAACAGACGGCTGCCTCGCCGGCCCATCGGCTCCATGCCGAGTTAGCCGCACTGAGGATTCGGCTGCAGCAGAAGTTCAACACGAAGACGCTTCTTTGCAACAGCCCACCGATGCATCGAGTGTTGCATCAGATCGCCATCGGCAAGGCCTGCCGCGATGCGGTCCATCTATTCGGTGAGGCTGGCACAGGCAAAGAACACATCGCGCGGGTCATCCATTACGAGAGCGAGTCTGGCCGCAGCATCTTCGTCCCGTTCGACTGCCAGGCCATCCCCGCACGAGAAATGAAGCAAGCCTTGAGACGGCTGCTGAGTGAAGTTCGCGAAGAAGAAGACCATCGGGCGATCCGCCTGCCGGGGACGTTGTATCTGGCCAATGTCGAATTCCTCGCGCGTGATTTGCAAGAGCGGCTGCTCGTTGAACTCCACGTCAATCAGGCGGCCGCACACATGCATCTGCGGATGATGTCCAGTAGCACGATCCCGTTAGAACGGGCCGTCGAACAAGACCGCTTGCTGCCGGAGTTCCACTACCTGCTGACACCGATTCAGATCGACCTTCCGCCGCTTCGCAATCGTCGCGAAGACTTCCCCCTTCTGGCGCAGCATTTTCTCGAGGCCGAGAATCGGGGTACCGACAAGCAACTGACGGGCATCGCGGACGAGGTCTGGCCGTACTTCTGGGAATACAACTGGCCTGGCAATCTCGACGAACTGGCAACCGTCGTCTCCGAGATGCGCAGGACGGCGAAAGGGCCCGAACTGACCGTCGAAAATTTGCCGTTCCGCTTTCGCGCCGGACTGGCCAGCCAGGCAGTCGGTCCCGCGCCGGCCCCCGCGCCGATCTCGCTGGAGAAGCATCTCAACGAGGTCGAGGCCGACCACATTCGCCGAGCACTCGAACAAGCGGGGGGAAATCGCAGCCAGGCCGCCGAGTTACTGGGACTGACACGGGCCCGTTTGTATCGGCGGATGGAGGCGTTGGGGATCGAGCCCTAGAGCATGAATTCGTTCCGAAACCAGCACCGGAACACCCGTGCGGGGCCGCGACAAATCGTGTCCCATGTTCATTTTTTCCGTGATCGACTGTCCCGTCGCGAATTAGCAATGCAATCTGGACATCATGCCGCGTGGAGATTCTCACAACAGTGGCGTTAGATTCTCTCGACGGTTGCGTTAGAATCGGCACGGAGGTGACTTCGTCTGCACACCGCGGCCAGCGGCCTTTGCAACGTCGTGACCAAGCGGGCGAACAATTGGATCGTTTCTGCATCGCCTGCCAGGACAACATTCGCTGCCGCTACGTCCAGATGCAGGACATTCCAGACTTCCTCCGTCAGCGGGCCGGGGCGACCCTGTCCGCAGCGGAACTCTTTCTCCAGGCGACGTTCGGCTCAGATGCCGCGTCGGATCATGGCCATGTGGCGTATTAATTCATTGCGATTACCGGTAACTGCATCGGAGGAGATGCTGCTACCGGCCGTTGCGCGTCGAGTTGGCTGCCGACCTGACGACATTGCGCGGCTGCGAATTCTGAAGAAGAGCCTGGATGCCCGGTCACGGCGGAGTCTGGAGTTCGTCTACTCGGCGGCTGTCGAACTGAAGCCAGAGGCCCTTCCCAAGTCGACGACACGCGGAGATTTTTCCCTCGAGCCATTTGTTCCGCCGCAGTTCTTCGATCCTCCTCCCGGGGAGGGACCGCTCGAACATCGCCCGGTCGTCGTTGGCTCGGGTCCGGCTGGCCTGCTGGCAGGATACTTTCTGGCCTGGAAGGGATATCGACCGCTGATTCTGGAGCGGGGCCAGCCCGTCAAAGACCGCGTCCCGGCGATCCGGGGCTTTGATCGTGGCGGGGAGTTCGACCCCGGGTACACCTCTCTGTTTGGCGAAGGATGCGCAGGC
>CALJUK010000491.1 GCA_937975745.1 uncultured Planctomycetaceae bacterium
TGCCGTCGCGGTTTCCGTTTCCGCTGGACCGCACCGCAGTCGAGAAGCGGCTGAACGAGTTGTGCGAACGCATCGCCGCCTCCCCGCTCGGCACGCAGTACACGCCGGTCGAACTGGCCGACGGCTTCCTGCAGATCGCTTGTGATCGGGCTGGTCTGGCTGAATGCCGACAGCGTCCCGCTCTTGGGACTGACAAACAACAACTCGGGCCGGAGCACATCGCCGAATTCGGGATGGATCCGCTCTCCCGAGATGTCCCACACGACTTGCCCGTTGTTCCAGGCGATGTCGAGGACATTCAGCAGCGTGGTCGCCTGGCCGTTGTCGGCCTTTTGTTCCGGCGGCGGTCCTCCCCCCATCATGCCGCCCCCTTGCCGGGGCTTGGGTGACCGTGGGGCGTCTTGCGGACCACGTGGCGTACTGACGGGGAGTGGGTCGTCGAAGATCAGGACCGGGTGGCCCTGTTTTACATAGTCGACGAAGTGGGTCATCTCGGGCTGTGTCAGTGAGGAGGGCATCACTGCCAACAGCACATCGTATTTTTCGGGGTCGATAGGAGTCTTGGGCGAGACCGTTTCAATCTGATACTGCTTTTTCAGTTCGTTCACGATTCGCCACTCGGGAGTGCTGCGGAACGTCTGCATGTCGAACCCGCCGGTGACTTGCACCTGCGTATCGAGGATTCCGACGGTCAGGCGTTCTTCTTTTGATGTCGTGTGAATCGAACGGGTCAGTTCGTATTCGATCGGTGTGGCAAGATCGAAGAAGGGAATAATCACTTCGTCGAACGGGCTGCGGACAACGGCACCGAGGAAGATTGTTTCCAGGTAGGTGCGGCCTCCCCGTTCACTTTGAACGTCGCGGGAAGTGATGCCGTACAACTCGGCTTCTTCGGCCTCTTCGCTGAACGGCTCGACATCGACAAAGCGGACACTGACGCGGTTTCCGCCAATCTGGTCATACTCTCGCAGCAGGCCAAGCAACTTCTTGCGAACAGGAACGTATTCTCGGGGGACGTCGGGCGAAATGTAGGCATCGATGGTGATCGGCTTGTCTGGCTTGATCGATCGGATCAGCTTGTACGTCGTTGGTGAAAGACTGTACGTCTTCTCGGACGTCAGATCGATCCGCGCGGTCCGCTGGGCGGCGATCACGTTGCAGCTGATGAGGACGGCCACCAGTGACAGCGCCCGGATGGTGTACTGCAGATGCATGTTCCCCTGACTGGCCGCACTCCAATGCCGGCGGCGAATCAGAACCAGGTTCAGGTAGAGGGCAAAGACGGCGACCGTCACGAAGTACAGGATTCCTCCCAGAGGAATGACACCCGAGCTGAAGTCGCGAAGCTGGGCGCTCAGGTTCAACTGCCGCGCGACATCGCTCCACGGGGCCAGCTGGTCCAGGAAAATCGGAATCGAAGCGAAGACGGCACCGAGCACAAATGCGACCGTCGTACTGTTGGTCAGCACGCTGGCGAACATTCCGCAGGCCAGAAGGGCGGCACCGGAGAGCCAGTAGCCCAGGTAGGTACTCAGCATCACGCCCGGGTCCGGGTCGCCAATCCAGGTGAGAACGAAAACGTGTGTGACGGAAAACAGCAGGGCAATCGTGTAAACCGCCAGAACTGAGAGGTATTTGCCCAGCAGAATTTCCAAATCCGAAGCCGGCAGCGTGAACAGCAGTTCGTCGGTTCCGAGCTTTTTCTCATCCGCCCAGACACTCATCGTGATGGCCGGAACGATAAACAGCAGCAGCATGGGGAACCAACGGCTGAGTTGGTCCAGGTTGGCCAGGTTGTTCGCGAAGAACTGCGGGCTGAATGCGGCGAACGCACCGACGACGACGAACACCACGATGAACAGGTATCCGAGAATGCCCGAAAAGTAACTCTGGACGTTGCGCCGGAAAACGGCACAGATGACGTGCGATCGTAACATCGGCTTCCTCTACAAACGGTTTCAGAACCGGTGTGTGCTTTGTGCTTGCGTGCCCATTCGGCCGGTTTCACTGGGGTGTGGTGTTCTGCCGCAGCCAACCGGTAGGCAAGGGTTTACGTGTGTGTCAATTCGCGGAAGCGGGTTTCCATCTTCTGTTCCGCTTCTCCCATTTCGGCCACGGAACCGTCGAACACCACCCGGCCGTCGTTGATCATGACGACGCGTGAGCAGACGGCCCGAACTTCGGCCAGGATGTGGGTCGAGAGCAGAATGGTCTTGGTCTGGCTGAGGCTGCGAATCAATTCGCGAGCGTGATGGTTCTGGTTCGGATCCAAGCCGCTGGTCGGTTCGTCCAGGATCAAAACTTCCGGGTCGTGCAGCAACGCCTGGGCCATCCCGACGCGCTTGCGAAAGCCACGAGACAATTTTCCAACCGCTTTCCGCCAGACGCTCTTCAGGTCGCACTTTTCAGCGACAAACTCCAGGCGGTGCTTCAGCTCGGCACTGCTCAGGCCGCGGGCCGTTCCCAGGTATTGCAGCAGGCTGTAGGGTGTCATCTCGTTGTACAACGGGCCGTTTTCAGGCAGATAGCCGAGCAGTCGGCTCGCCTCGATCCGGTCGGTTGCGACGTCGAACCCGCCGATGAAGGCCTGGCCCGAATTGGGGGCCAGGAAACCGGTCAACAGTTTCATCGTGGTCGATTTCCCCGCACCGTTGGGGCCCAGAAAGGCCGCCACCTGGCCTTGGGGAATCGTAAAGCTGACGTTTTGCACTGCGGCGAACGGACCGTAGTACTTGCACAGCGCGCGGGCTTCGATCATCGATCTGTCGGCGGCAGTGGCCGATGCGGTCTGGGTAGAATTGTCGCTGGTCGGTGACTCGCTCATGGGAGGCTCAACTTTCAGCCTGGAATCGCGTCAACGCTGTTCCGCAGCACCGTGCGAAGTCAGTCGACTTCACCGTCGAGACACTGCAGTGGAGGCGTTCTCGGGCGATTCCCGGGAAACAACGTTGGTTCGGTCTGGCCGGGCTTGACGTCATCGAGGGCAGGATGCAGGGGCGATAAATTCCAACTTTCAGGAATCCTGCGCAACCAGTCGGCAGTCTGCCTCAACTGGGGCCGACGGATTCCCGCTTGCAGTCTTGTTACGCTTCTGAATACTGCTACCGTTTGGCGATGTCCAGCGATTTGGAAGAAAAATTGCCGCCCACCCCGCCTTCCGATGACCATCGGGGTTCGGGCGGACCGCTGATCCGACGCTGGGAAACTGGAATCGGCACGAGATTACGGCGCCACCTCTTCGAGAGGCTCGTTTCTCTGGACGTTGTAGCGTGCTAACAAGTCGCGACTCCATCGCATGCCGAGTTGTCCCTGCTCGCGCTGCGCCAGGATGGCGTAAGGCGAGAAGAAGAACAAGTTCTCTTGCAGGAATGACTTACGTAACTGGTCGATGGCCACTTCGCTGCTGGGAACACGATTCTTCACGCGCACAACGTAGAAAATCGAGCGGTCCGCATTGGGAGCCATGCCAACCTCGCCGACCTTCAACTGATCGAACACAGTCCGCATGAACTCTTCGCCCGGATTCGGTTCGATACTGAGCGTCGACAAAACAGGTTCCGGAATCGAGAACGGATTATTCGACGGGGCGCTCGATGTTCGCATCCAGCTGAACGACTCGGTCGATTGCACGACCAGCGGGTCCGCTGGCTCTTTGTTGCCTGTGACTGTCTTGTCGGCGACGGCTGCAGTCCAGTCGGTCTCCGCGGGAGTTGTCTGCAGTTCCTTGACGAGTTCTTCGGCCCGCTTGGAAGCCAAGGGGCGAGCCTGTTCCGTCCGCCAGGCGGCCAAGACCTGCTCTCGGACACCCGGGTCGTCCAACTCGGGAACCCGGTCGGCCACTTCGGCCGTCTTCCAATAGGCAAACCGGTTCCCTGTCAGCGGATCTTCGGCTTGGTAGGGAATATACACCTGGTCCGTCTCGAACAGGGCCATGATGACCGACCGGCTGTTTTGTTGTTCAAACGGGTTGGTGACCGGTTCTGTCGCTTGTCCGATCGGATGGTCTTCCGATTCGCTGAGCTCGCGGGCCGACATCAGTCCGGTCTGCACATACCGCAGAGAATTGGCCTCGGTGAATTTTCGCAGCTGTTCGGCGACCTCTTCCGCGGACTGATTCTCTTCCGCGTCTGCCGGCGCATTGACCCGATAGGCCAGGTCGGTCATCTTCTCGACGGTCGTGTCGATCCTCCGCTGCATTTCGGCCAGGGTTCGGGTGCGAAGCAGTTGATCGCGGATTTCGCCACGCAGTTCGTCATCGAGTGGGCGAAACTCGGGAAGCGGTTCTGCCGGGGGCTTTTCCTCGGAGCCTGTCGCCGGCTTGTCGCCAGCTTTGCCGGCCGGTTCAGGCAGAGCGGGGGCGGGCGGAGAGCTTTCTGTCGCTGGCTTTGGCTCTGTCGTAGACGCCTTGTCGGCTGCTTCAGCCGGCTTGTCAGAATCCGCGGTCTTTGCGGGCGCGGCCGGCTTCTCTTGTTCAGCAGAGGACTCGGTTTTCGTGGTTTCGGACTTTGCCGGTTCAGACTTTGCCGGTTCAGACTTGTCGGCGGTGGCATCGGTCTTCTCCGGAGCCGGATCGCTCACGGAAAACGCCGCACCGGAATCCTCGGATGATTCCGGCGCATCTTTTTTGTCCGTCTTCCCCTGGTCAGCGTTGTCGTCTTT
>CALJUK010000492.1 GCA_937975745.1 uncultured Planctomycetaceae bacterium
ATCACCCGAGGAGCAGTTCGACAGGAGTCCACCATGAGAAGCAGCACCGAGAACAGTCACAAGAATCGTCGGCAGCGGCGCCGTGATCCAACGCCACAGCAGATTCGCGACCGCTGCAGGAGAATCCGTGAGGAGTGGTCCGAAAGTACACTTCGCCAGCGCGCCGGGGTGATAGAACGGGCCTGGTCTGTGCCCAGAGCCCGTGTGATCCGTTCCAAGGTTGTCGGCAGTTCCAAAGAATGACCAACTGCTCTACGGGATCGCGCACTTCTTCCCTTGGAACGATCTGGATGCAGGTCTTCACATCTGAGTGGTTACGGATGAACTATGGCGTATCGTCTCCGGTCATGCGAATCCGTCGGCAACGGAGTTCGACGGATTGCCCGGGAACAGATCGACAAGTCGGTTGCGGAACTGACGGATTCGGACATCGGGCGTCACGTGGCGGTCCATCAGTTTCGCAAGCGCGGAAAGAAGATCCGCGGTCTGATCCGACTCGTTCGGCCGGCGCTGGGAAGTGTGTACAAACGGGAAAACGCATGGTATCGCGACGCAGCCCGGGGGCTCTCACAAGTGCGCGACGCCGAAGCGTTGCTCGAGACGCTCGACCGGATTCGCGATCACTTCTCCGAGGAACTGGATGACGACACTTTTCTTGATTTGCGAAGGCGACTCCAGCAACGTCGCAGAAGGATGGCGAATGATCGGCTCGGGCTCGATGAGACAATCGATCAATTGCCGGCGGAGCTTGAGGCGGCCCGCCGGCGCATCGATGACTGGCAGATTGATGACGCAGCCTTCGAGGCCGTGAATGGAGGTCTGATCCGGACCGATCGGCGGGCATGCACCTCGCTCTCGAAGGTTTCGGAAAATCCGTCCGACGAGCGTTGGCATGAGTGGCGCAAGCGGACGAAGTACCACTGGTATCAGATGCGACTGCTAACTGGCGTCTGGAAGCCGGTTCTCAAGGCACGTACGAATGAGTTGAAACGGCTCGCCGATCTTCTCGGAGATGACCACGATCTGGCAGTCTTTCGCAAGACAATCCGCGACGACGCCTCGCTCCGCCCGGAGCGCCCGGAGGTGATCGAGCTAATGATGGGGCTGATGCACTCGGAACGGAAACGGCTGCAGCAGGACGCTGAAGATCTGGGGCGGCGCGTCTTCGCCGAACCACCGAAGAGGTTTGTGCGGCGGATCGAAAGCTACTGGTCGGTTTGGCGACGCGAGTAACAGGTGGAGCGACGACAGGTTACAAAACAAACCTTCGGAATCTTGCCGCGTCGCTCGGCCGCAACTCAGCTTCCTGATTCTGACTCCGTCGAACTGTCCGCCGTGGTCGCAGTTTCCCACTCGGCAGCAGGTAGACCGGCGTTGTTCGGAATCACGGCGAACATGCCCAGGAGCAGGCCAATGATCGCGTGATTCTGTGACGCGGGGGAAGCCGATCCGAATCCCTGCCAATAGGCGAACGCAATCAGCCATACGGCGACGATGATGGACAGTAGGTGAGCGTGGTGTGTCTGTCGGACGTATGACAACAGCGCAAAAGCAGCCACCGCCGCGCCGCAGGAGAGATCGTTCGTCCACAGCGCAGTCGCGCTCGATGGATGATGAAACACAAACGGGCTGATCATCAGCCAGCATCCCAGCATCACCTCGACAACACGGCTCCACACAGCAGCAGCCTTCTGTCTTCAGGAGTTTTCGGGAATTGTCACAAAACCCGCGGCGATTCGATCTGCCTCCTGTGAACGACGCCCGCAAAACGTCTTCCACAACAGATTTGGATCGCGCGTTTCCCGCCAGACTCGTCTGAGATAGAGCAGACAGGACCACACTTCGTCGTACGCCATAAACACCAGTATCAGAGAGATCACGGCCGTTACGACGCAGAGGAAACACCACGAACCGACGACCGTCCCCTGCAGGACGACCAGCACGGCGCTGACGATTCCCAGAGGAATCACGTCGATCCCGAAGATGACCACCAGCCAGGGACGGTACTGCCATCGCCGGGTGGAGCCGGCCAGTCCGAAGATCGCATCACCCAGATACGCAATCGCTCCGAAAACAGCGTCGGGAACGAGGAACCAGCGCCGCATCCGTTCGGAAACGTCTGAGTCGAGCACGGACTCCGTTTGCCGACCGAACACCGGGTCCCATGCGCTCCCGATCAGGCGCCACTGATACAGCCCCATGTACGTTGCGATGAAGAAGGCAACCATCGCCAGGATGCAGATCGGTATCCGCTGTCGCCACGCCGACGGGTTGTAGCTCCAGGGCTGGGGAATGGCTTCGAGATGCGACGCGCCGGTGTCTTGTTGATCGGAGTTCATCACGCACCACTTCTAACAATTACGCGATGGACCGAGCATCGGACCAGATCGGAGGATGTGGTCAGGAATTCCCCCAAACTGATCTTCGAAGCTCACTGAGGGTAGGTTTGATACGAACTGCGAGAATGTGGTGACGATTGAATCACGAATCCATGAATTTGAATGGAAGCGAAGAAATGTCCAGCAGCTCCCCGGCGAAGGAATTGATTCTGATCACAGGCGCCAGTGGCTTGATTGGTACGCGACTGAGCCAAGTGTTCAAGGATGATTACCGTCTCGTCGGCCTCGACGTGAAACCTCCGGATGATCCCGGCTTGCCGCTGCACCACATCGACACTGACCTGACCGACGACGACAGTGTCGAAAACGCGTTGGCCAGGGTGAAGTCCGAGCACGGCCGCGAAATCGCGAGCGTCATTCATCTGGCGGCCTACTACGACTTCTCGGGTGAGCCGAGTCCGCTCTACAACGATCTCACGGTCGAAGGCACGCGGCGGATGTTGCAGGGGCTGAGCCGAAACTCATTCTTTGTTGAGCAGTTCGTCTTCTCCAGCAGTCTGCTGGTCATGAGGCCGGACCCCAATGGGCGTGAAGTTTCAGAACTCTCGTCGACCGAGGCTGAGTGGGACTACCCCCAGTCGAAACTCGACGCGGAAGAAGTCATTCGCCGCGATGACGGTCGCATCCCATACGTACTCATGCGAATCGCCGGCGTGTACGACGAAAAGTGCCATTCTCTGCCGATTTCACAGCAGATCGCCCGAATCTACGAGAAGCAATTCGAAAGCTACGTGTTCCCGGGGGATGCAACGCACGGGCAGGCCCTGATTCACCTCGACGACCTTGCCCAGGCGTTTCGGAAGACGGTCGAACGCCGAAGGCAACTTGGTGGGCAGGACCTGTTTCTCATCGCCGAACCTGACGTTATGAGTTACCAGGCGCTCCAAGACGAAATCAGCCAATTGATTCACGGCAAGGATTGGCCGACCGTTCGCATTCCCAAGCCAGTAGCCAAGGTCGGTGCCTACGTGGAAGAAAAGTTGTCCGGCGACGACGACCAGTCGTTCATCAAACCCTGGATGGTCGATCTTGCAGACGACCACTACGAAGCCGACATCTCACACGCCAAAGTCCGGCTGCAATGGGAGCCGCGGCATCGGCTGCGTGAGACACTCCCGAAGATGATCGAGTTCCTTCTGAACGATCCGCAGGCCTTTTACAAGGAGAATCAGCTCGCTGCACCTGAGCTGCTACCGACGTATCCGTAGACCGTGGTCATCAGCCCGGAAGCTGGAATTCGCAGGCGTACATATCGGTGTGTTTCGCAAAGTCCGCGGCAGGGCGGTTTCGGTAACAGTCTGAATCTCAATCACGATGCGACGAGCAACGTCAGAAGGTGCAAAATGCCTCGAATTGCCATCAGCGATGAATTGGTAGTCGGGCCTCCTCCCGAGAATGTGGAATCCATCCGACGCCTCGCGGATGACGGCTTTCAGGCGATTCTCAATCTCCGCCCGACCAACGCAGCTTCCGATTTCTCTTCGCGCGACGAGGGGCTGGCGGCCGTAGAGCAAGACCTCACTTATTTGTGCGCTCCGCTTCCCTCTGAAGGGCTCGACGATTTCTCCGTCAGAAGCGTCATCACAAAGCTTGATCTGCTCCCCAAGCCGATCTTCATGCACGCAGATCAGTCGTCGAAAGCGGCCGTCATCGGATTGATTGACAGTGCCGTTTCGAAGAACTGGTCGGTATCAGAGACCCTGAAACAGGCGGACGAACTGGGACTCGAGACAGATGATACTCCCGAGATCCACGAATTCGTTGAGCGGTTTGTCGATGCCTGACGCGGGGACACCGATTGCGACGCGCCGGCATTGCTCCGTCGATTTGAAACTTCGATTGGCAGACCGAATTGTGTCATGGAGATCCTGTATACACTGCTGGTCCTGCTGCTCGTCGCCAGGACCTTCGGCGAGATTGCGGAACGATTGGGGCAGCCCGCACTGGTTGGGGAACTCGTATCGGGCATGGCGATCGGCGTCTCGGTTCAGTCGTATGCGGGTTCATTCCCGATCCTTGCCGGACTTGCTGAAGATCCTGTGTTTCAGTCCCTGACGGACCTGGGCGTCTTCTTCTTGGTGCTGATGGGTGGCATTGAACTCGCACCGCAGGAACTGGCCAAAACCTCTGGACGTGCATTTATTGTGGCAAGCTGCGGTCTATTGCTTCCGCTGGCAGCCGGCTTCGGACTCGCGTACTGTTTTCTGCCCGAATCTGATTGGCGCACGCCACAGTGTCTGTTCGTCGGCACGGCCAT